>CALWYR010000168.1 GCA_944385805.1 uncultured Oscillospiraceae bacterium | reverse complement strand
ACCGGGCGCGCAGTAAGGACGGAAGCTGCTGCGCCGCTGTTACGGCGGTAATTGCTTCCGACGGCGATGGCCTGGATACGGCCTCCTCGCTCTACTTTGAGCTGCCGGAGAGCATAGAGTGGCTGCCGGTCTGGCGCGTGGAGCGCGGCGGCCCGGTCACGGTGAAATTAAAATAGGAAAGAGCCCGTGCACAGCACGGGCTCTTTCAGCGTATTTTTCGCGTTCAGGCGCGCTTGCCGCGCCGCTCGAAGTCGTCGCGCAGCTCGCGCAGGTGTTCGCCCATGGGCCGCGAGGACTTGAAGGGGCGGAAAAAGTGCGCGCGCTCGTGGCGGCTGTCCTGATAGGCGCGCACGCGCTGCTTGAGCTGCTCCCAGCGCACGACGGAGTCGTTCTCCCGCGCCCAGGCGCGCAGCTTGGCCATGAGCCCGGCGGAGTTGACCGCGTCAATGATGAAGACGCCGAAGAAGAGGCCGATGAAGAAGGAGAAGGCCAGGTTGTTGGAGAGCCAGGCGAGGGCGTCGAGTATGTAGGGGTGGATGGCGAAGTAGTAGACGGCCACCAGCAGCGCCCAGGCGGCGGAGAATTTGGGGCAGATGAGGCCCTGAATGTTGCCCCACTGCCCGCTGTAGTCCCAGAGTCGCACATGCAGCACCTTGAGGCTGACGAGGCCGGCGAGGTATTCTATCACCGTCATGGCCACCGCCCCGGCGAGGAAGAGCGCGGCGCGCGTCCAGAAAACGCTCTCGAAGACGCTGTACTTCTCCAGCGAGACGATGAGGTACATGGCCGCGAGGCCGAAGCCGTAGAGCGGCACCCAGGGCCCGGTGCAGAAGCCGGGGTTAATCCACTTGCGCTCGGGGTTGGCCGAGGAGAAAAAGCGGCGGAAGATGAGCTCTATTACCCAGCCGGCAATGGAGCCCATGCAGAAGAGGAAGGCGGTTATGAGGAACTGGTTCAAATCTTTACCCCCGGAATATTTGTGTTGACAGCGGTATAAGTGCTGGTATGATATTAAGTATACACAATTTTGTCTGGGAGGTAAAGTATGAACACGGAAAGAAGCGTAGCATACCTGCTTGACCGCCTCGCGATAGAGGACCAGATAAGGCTCTATGCAGAGCTCATCGACCGCAAGCGCTTCGACGAGCTGGAGCTGGTCTTCACGCCGGACGCCTGGATAGACTACACGGCCTCGGGCGGCATGGCCGGGACGCTGCCGGAGATACGCGAGTACCTGCGCCGCAGCATGGGCCCTCTGCGCACCCAGCACATGATGGGCAACGTGCGCTGCGAGATCGACGACAGCGGAGAGAGCGCCGAGACGACGGTGATGCTCTTCAACCCGCTAGGCTTCGACACCAGGCGCGGGCCCTACACCTTCTTTGTCGGACTCTGGTACCACGACCGCTGGGTCAGGACCAAGGATGGCTGGCGCATGACCCGCCGGGTGCAGGAGGCGGGCTGGGAGTTCAAGCCCCAGCCCTGACAACGAAGCGCGCACCTGAGCGCGCTCCCACGGCTCTCTGCCCGGCGGCGGGCAGAGAGCTTTAAATTACCTGATAAGGCCCGCTATGTACGCGGAGGTACTCCGTCAGGTGAAGAGGTGGATGGGCCCGCTCTCCGCGGCCGGCGCGTCCCTGCCCGGGGACGGCGGGGCCTCTCCGCCTTCGATGCCCTCCCCGCCAGGCCGGGCGCTCTCCTCCGGAGCGGGCGTTGGCACAGGCGTGGGGCTGGGGCTGGGAGTGGGGTAGACGATGTCTTCCTCGTGGTAGTGGTACTCGCTGTTGGCCTCGGTGGTGCGGCTGAGGAGATTGCCGTCCTTGTCATAGACGCAGCGGTGCGTCTGCGCGCGGTAGCCGGTGGGCGTCTCGGGGTACTCCTCGTTTCCGTAGACGTAGCCGGTGACGGCGTGCTCCATGACCACGTAGCTGCCGTCGGTGTCCGTGCCGACTATATTGACGGTAACGGTGTTGGCGCTGCGGTCTACGCTGGCGGTGATTTTCACGGGCCAGTCGCGGTTGTTTGTGAAGCGGAAGTCGGGGCCGCCCCAGCTGACGGTGGCGTCCAGGCCCGCGGGCAGGTAGCCGACGGGGAAGTAGTGGCAGACGCGCAGGTCAATCTGCAGGTTGGCAAGCAGAGCTGCGTAGTAGAGCGTGCTGCTCACCTGGCAGATGCCGCCGCCGACCTCCTGCACGACCTGGCCGTCGGAGTAAGCGCCCGCGGCCTTGTAGCCGCGCGCCTCGGTGCGCTGGCCGAGGGCGGAGTTGTAGTCGAACTGCTCGCCGGGGGAGAGGATGATGCCGTCGATGGCCTGGGCGGCGAGCTCCACGTTGGTGATGCGGTTGGCGCTGCTGCCGGAAAGGCTGGTGCTCACGGGATCTCCGAGGCTGTCGGCGAAGAGCATCTCCTCAAAGCGCTCGGTCGTGTACTCGGGTTCGTTTATCTCGCAGGGTATCTCCACCGTGTCGCCGAGCCCGGCCTCGTCCCAGAGGCGCCCGGCCTCCGCCTTGTCGAAGTCCACGCCGGTGACGGAGGGTATGACCTCGTCGGTCTCGCCGTCATACTCGGCGTCCTTTGCCTCGCGGCAGACGCTCTCGTAGAGGCTGTCCACGTCGAGCTCGGCGGCGTTCTCCTCGTCTATGGCAAAGTCGAGCGGGCCGTAGCTGCGCTCGGCCAGGCGGGCGCAAATCTGCGCGCTGAGCGAGGCGGTGTCTATGCTGAGGTCACGCGCGCCCTTGACCACGCGGATGACCTCGTCCGCCTCGTCGAGCTCCACGCCGGAAGTGTTCAGGTCGTTCATGATGCGGGCCACGGCCTCGTCCACAAGGCGCTCCACGGCGGCCTCGTCGACGTCGATCTCCACCTCCACGCTGCCGCCGGAGACGAGGCAGCGCAGGTAGCGCGCGAGGCAGGCGAAGATATTGCCCTCGTGGCAGTAGTCAAAGGCCGTCTGCGCCGCCTGCTCCGCCGTCACGGAGGCGCCGGCCTCCGCCGCGGTGACGGTCAGCGTGCGGTCCATGGGCAGGGCCACGGTCACGGTCTCGTCGCTGTTCGACCAGCCGGAGACCTCGAGCTCATAGGCGGCCTCGGTGGCCGTCATGCCGCCGAGGTTCACGCCGCCGAGGCTGACATTGGGGTATATTGTGTCCGTGCCTGAGACGTAGAAGGCGAAGCCCGTCGCGCCGAGCAGCAGCGCGGCGAGCACGCAGACGGTGATTATGGCCGCCTTCTTGCCCCTGCCCATGCCGCCGCGCGCCGGGGCGGCGGCTTGCCCGGCGGCGGGCTTTGTCCCGCTCCTGCGGGCCTTTGCCTCCTGCTTGGCCTCGGCGTAGGTCTTTTTCTTCCCGTCCCGGTTGTATTCCCTGTAGGCCTGGCTGCGGGCCCTGTCGGCCTTTTTGCGCGCCTGCTCTCGCGCGCGGTTGGCCTTGGCCTCGCTGATGGGGGCGAAGTCAGCCGTGTTGCGGCTCAAGCGCGGCCGCTCGGCGCGGCTGGAATCATTTCCAAAGAGTTTCATTTTCAGCTGTCCTCATTTATGTCCATATCCCGGCAGAGAGCCGGTCAAGCATATAGACGTACCGGCGTCGCGTTTCGTTTCAGCTCCTGCCGTAGCGCTGCATAAAAATTTCCTCGTCCCCGGGAGGGAGAGTGGTCTTCTCCTCGGCCTCGAAGGCCGGCTTCATCCAGGGGTTGACCTCCACGCGCGAGCCGCTCTGCGCCTCCAGCAGCGCGCCGATGAGCAGGTTGGAGAGCAGAAAGCCCTGCGCCGTGAAGTGCCAGCGGCCCTCGTCGCAGCTTGCCCAGCCCTTTTCCGCGAAAACGCGCAGCACCTTCTCCAGCGGCGCGAAGTCCGCGCGGTAGTGCCCGGTGTATTCCTGCGCCTCTATGCCCATGGCCGTGCGCATACCGAGCATGATATACTCGCTGCCGCGCTCCACGCTGGAGATGGTGGAGTACTCGTCAACGATGTCGAGGTCGCGCAGCACGCCCACGATGTACTGGTCGGCGTCGCGCACGTAGGAGTAGCGCGCCCCGCCGACGCAGGAGTGCGCCCCCGCGCCGAAGCCGAGGTAGTCGCCCAGACGCCAGTAGCGCATGTTGTGGCGGCTCTCGTAGCCGGGCACGCAGAAGTTGGAGATTTCATACTGCCTGTAGCCGTAGTGCTCGAGCGTCTCCACGGCGTAGAGGTACATGTCGGCCTGCTCGTCGTCCGTGGGCAGTATCTCGCTGCCGAAGTAGTTCTCGTACATGGGCGTGCCGGGCTCGAGGGTGAGGCCGTAGCAGCTGATGTGCTCGGGCCGAAGCTCCATCACGCGCATGAGCGTGTCCGCCCAGTCGCCCTTGGTCTGGCTGGGCAGGCCGTAGATGAGGTCGATGCTGAGGTTGTCAAAGCCGGCCTCGCGCGCGGCGACCACGGCGTTTTCCGCCTGCTTCCAGTTGTGGCGGCGGCCGATGAGCTTCAATATGTCGTTGTTGGCGCTCTGCACGCCGAGGGAGATACGGTTGAAGCCCTCCTTGCGCAGTTTGGCCAGCTCCTTGAAGACCGCGCTGTCGGGGTTCGCCTCCAGCGTCACCTCGCAGTCCTTGAGGACGCTGCCGGAGGCCTTGAGCTCGTCCCAGAGCTCAATAAGCCGGCTCGCGCCGTAGTAGCTAGGCGTGCCGCCGCCGAAGTAGACCGTGTCCACATAGCGGCCCTTGAGCGCCGGATAGCTCTCGCGGATGTGCTCGACCAGCGCGTCCTGATACTTGGGCATGAGCGTGTCGCAGCCGGCGAGCGAGTAGAAGTCGCAGTAAGAGCACTTGGAGGCGCAGAAGGGTATGTGTATGTAGATACCGATGGTTTTGTCCATAGGGCGCTCCTTTTTTAAGAAAGGGGTGGGCTGTACGGCGCGGGGGAGGCTTCCTCCCCCGCGCTCGCGCTCTCAGAACAGAGAGCAGACCTCCTCCGTGTAGGCGGCGGGGTCTTCTATCTCCTCGCCGGCCATCAGCAGGGCCTGGGTGTGGAGGATGTCGGTGAGCTTCCTGGCGCGCCCGGCGTCGCTCTTGACGGCCTCGCTGAGGGCGGCGAAGGCGTGGCTGTCGGCGTTGAGCTCGAGGACGCGCCTGGCCTTGGGCGGCTCCATGCCCGTGGGCGGGAGCTTTTTGAAGTAGCGCTCCATCTCCAGCGTGACGGAGCCCTCTGTGGTGAGGCAGACCGGGGCGCTCACGAGCTTGCTCGAAAGGCGCACGACGGCGACCCTGTCGCCCAGGGTCTCGCGCACGAAGTCGAGCACGTCCCTGGCCTCGTTCTCCTTTTCCTCGAGCTCCTTCTTCTCCTCCTCGGTCTGGAGGCCGAGGTCGTCGGTGACGATATTGCAGAACTTCTTGCCATCCTGCTCGCGCAGCTGCTCGATGATGTACTCGTCGACCTCGTCGGTCATGCACAGCAGCTCGTAGCCCTTGGAGCGCACCAGCTCGGCCTGGGGCAGGCGCAGTATCTTCTGCACGCTCTCGCCCATGGCGTAGTATATGACGCTCTGGCTCTCGGGCATGCCCGCGGCGTACTCCTTGAGCGTGGCGGTCTTGTCCGTGTCGGTGTAATAGAGCAGCAGCTCGCGCAGGGACTCGATGTCCTGGCCGTAGTTGGCCACCGCGCCGTAGCGCAGCTGGCGGCCGTAGTTCTTGTAGAACTCCTCGTACTTCGGCCGGTCGTTCTGCAGCATCTTGATTAGCTCGTTTTTGATGCGCTTGTTGATGTTCTGGGCTATCAGCTTGAGCTGGCGGTCGTGCTGGAGCATCTCGCGGGAGATGTTGAGGGAGAGGTCGGGGCTGTCGACGATGCCGCGCACGAAGTAGAAGCTCTCGGCCAGCACGTCGGCGCAGTGCTCCATTATCATGACGCCGGAGCTGTAGAGCTCGAGGCCCGGCTCATAGGAGCTGGTCATGTAGTCGAGCAGCTGCCTGCCGGGGATGAAGAGCAGCGCCTTGTAGCTCACCTGGCCCTCGGCGTTGATGCGTATCACCGCGGCGGGGTCGGTGCTGTCGTGCCAGTGCTCCTTGTAGAAGCTCATGCAGTCCTCGTCGGAGACCTCGCTCTTGGAGCGCTGCCATATCGGCACCATGGAGTTTATCGTCTCGCGCTCGACCTTCGTTACGGTTTCGTATTTGGGAGAGCCGTCCTCGTTCTTCTCGCCGGTCTCCTTCGTCTCCGGGTGCTCCACGTCCATCTGTATGGGCCAGCGGATGTAGTCGGAGTATTTCTTCACGAGGCGCATTATCTTCCAGGCCATGAGGTAATCGCTGTAGCGCTCGTTCTCGTCGTCGGGCTTCATGTGCATTATCACGTCGGTGCCGACGCTGTCCTTTTCGCACTCCGTGATAGTGTAGCCGTCCGCGCCGGAGCTCTCCCACCTGTGGGCGGTATCCTCGCCGTAGGCGCGGGAGATAACCGTGACCTTGTCGCTGACCATGAAGGCGCTGTAGAAGCCGACGCCGAACTGGCCGATTATATCCGTGTCGGCGGCCTTGCCGTCCTCGCCGTGCTCGGCCTTGAAGGCCATGGAGCCGCTCTTGGCTATCACGCCGAGGTTCTGCTCGAGCTCCTCCTGGGTCATGCCGATACCGTTGTCGCTGACGGTGAGGGTGCCGGCCTCGCGGTCGGCGGAGATGAAGATGCGGAAGTCGTCGCGGTTAAGCCCCACCCGGTCGTCGGTCAGCGCGCGGTAGGCGAGCTTGTCGATGGCGTCCGAGGCGTTGGAGATTATCTCGCGCAGGAATATTTCCTTGTGCGTGTAGATGGAGTTGATCATGAGGTCAAGCAGGCGCTTGCTCTCGGCTTTGAATTGCTTCTTGGACATCTATATTCCTCCAAATAATGATATACATTCAGGGCCCTGAGGGGTCAAAATAATATTATAGCACATTATAAAAAGAATTCAAGATGCAAGACCCTGTTGCGCCGCGGCGATTTTTCATTTATAATAGCGTTGAAAACCGCTTGGGAGGTGCGTTTATGCCCTCAGTTTGGTCCCGTAAGGCCGAAGAGCTGCACCGGGAATACATCGCCAATACCGACGCTTTTTACCGCGCGGCGGGCCGCTCCCTCGCCGGGGAGCTGGACGGCTTCATGCGCTCGGCGGCGCTGGGGCTCTTCAAGCGCTCGCCCGCCGTCGGCGAGAGCGAGGTCGCGGCCTATAACGCGCTCTACTCGCGGGGCAAGGAGCCGCCGGAGGCGCTGCTCTGGGATCTCACCGGCAGGGTCTGCTCCGCCGGGGAGACGCTGCCGCCCATGTTCTTCTGGGGCCTGGCCGAGAAGGACGCGGCCTCCGGGCGCGACAGCTCGCGCGTCTTTGTGCGCATGGTGACCAACATACTGCTGAGCCTCGCCGCCTGCGACGGGGAGATAAGCTCCGCCGAGGCCGGCTATATCGCCGACGTCTCCGCGCGGCTGGAGGCCGTCTGCGACAGCGCGGGGGTGAAGGCGTCCAAGCGCCCGCTCGACCCCGCGGCCTATGTCACCACGGCCGAGCCCGCCTTCACCGACAAGGCCCCGCCCGCCGTCTCCGCGAGCGCGGAGGGGGAGCGGGGAGAGGACGAGCAGGGGAAGGCCGCCGCGGAGGAGAAGCCCAAAACCCGCCCCCTCAATGAGCTCATGGCCGAGCTTGACGCGCTCATCGGCCTCAAGAGCGTCAAGGAGGAGGTAAAGAGCCTCGTCAACCTCGTCAGGATACGCTCCCTGCGCGCCGAGGCCGGGCTGCCCGCGCCCGACATAAGCCTGCACATGGTCTTCACCGGCAACCCCGGCACGGGCAAGACCACCGTCGCCCGCCTGCTCGGCGAGCTCTACGCCGCCATAGGCGCGCTGAAGACCGGCCAGCTCGTGGAGGTCGACCGCTCCGGGCTCGTGGCCGGCTACGTGGGTCAGACGGCCATCAAGACCGCCCAGGTCCTGGACTCCGCGCTCGGCGGCGTGCTGTTTATCGACGAGGCCTACTCGCTCGCCTCCGGCGGTGAGAACGACTTCGGGCGCGAGGCCATAGAGACCCTGCTCAAGGGCATGGAGGACCACCGCGACGAGCTCGTCGTCATAGCCGCCGGCTACTCGGGGCCGATGGAGAGGTTCATCCGCTCAAATCCCGGGCTCGAGTCCCGCTTCAACAAGTATATCCATTTCCCGGACTACACGCCCGAGGAGCTGCGCGGTATTTTCCTGCTCCGCTGCGAAAAGCAGGGCTATACCCTCTCGCCCGAGGCGGACGAGGCCCTGACCGCCCAGCTCACGGAGCTGTATAATAACCGCGACGAGAACTTCGGCAACGGCCGCACGGTGCGCAACCTCTTTGAGGACGCGGTTTCCCGCCAGGCCGACCGCCTCAGCGCCCTCGCCGCGCCCAGCAAAGACGAACTGATGACCCTGCTGCCCGAAGATTTGAAGGAGGACAACACTTGAACTACGACTCTCTGCGCGCCTGTAAGCTTTTCCTGCTCGACATGGACGGCACCCTCTACCTCGGCGACGAGGTCTTTGACGGCGCCGTTGATTTCATCAACACCCTAGCCGCCACGGGCCGTGACTACATCTACCTCACCAACAACTCGTCCCGCGCCGGAGAAGATTACATAACTCGATTGAAGAAGCTGGGCTTCCCCTGTGGGCGCGAGAACGTCTTCACCAGCGGCATGGCGACGGGCATGTACCTGCGCACCCGCCACCCCGGCGAGAGGGTCTACGCCGTTGGCACGCCCGCCTTTGAGCGCGAGCTCATCAGCTACGGCGTTGAATTGACGCAAAATGACGACGCAACCGTCGTTTGCGTCGGATTTGACACCACTTTGACCTATGAAAAGTTGGACAGGGCCGTCCATTTCCTGCGCCGCGGGGCCGCGTTCATCGCCGCCAACCCCGACTGGGTCTGCCCCATGCCCGCCGGGGAGGTGCTCCCGGACTGTGGCAGCATCTGCGCCCTGCTCACCGCCGCCAGCGGCGCAAAGCCCTTCTACATCGGCAAGCCCAACCGCAGCATGGTTGACATAATCTCGGAAATGCGCGGCATACCCAACGAGCTTATATGCTGCGTGGGCGACCGGCTCTACACGGACATAGCCGTGGCGGTCAACGCCGGCGCCGAGAGCGTGCTGGTCATGAGCGGAGAGACCACGCCCGAGATACTGGCCGGGAGCGGCACGAAGCCCGCTTACGTGCTCCGGGACGTGGACGAGCTGGCGCGCATATTGGCCTCGTAAGGGGCGGCGGCGCTTCTGGGGCCGGAGCTTGAGCCCTCAAGGAGGAACGGATTGCAATAATAAAAAACCGCGGCGTCCCGGAGGACGCCGCGGTTTTTCTCAGGTGAGCTTGGCGCTGCATTTGGCGAGGAACTTCTCCGTCTGCACTATGAAGCGCTCGTGGCGGCCTTCGCCGATGAGCTCGGCCTCGTCCCAGGCCTTGACGGAGAAGACCAGGCGGCGGCGGTCGATCTCAATGAGCTCGGCCTCTGCGCGCACGGCCATGCCGACGGGGGTGGCGGCGAGGTGGGAGACCTCCAGGCGCGTGCCGACGGTGTCCGTGCCCTCCTCGAGGTAGGGGCGCACGGCGGTGAGCGCGGCGTTTTCCATCAGGGCTATGAGCTTGGGCGTGCTGAGCACGTCCAGGCCGCCGGAGCCGAGGGCCTTGGCGGTGTCGGCGAGGGTGACGGTGCAGCCGGAGCTGCCCTTGATGCCGGGGCTGAGGGGCATAGATGTATTCCTCCGATTCTCAGGTGTTGATGAGCGCGGCGACGGCGGAGCCGAGGGTGGTGGCCTCCTCCTGGGTGCGTATGACGCAGTTGAGGCCCAGCAAGCCGCGGGTAAAGGCGGCGAGCTCCGCGTCCAGGCAGCTGCGGAAGGCGCGGCTGAAGCGGATGACGGAGCCGTCCGCGCTGACGCAGGTGGGGAGGTCGTCGTTCAGGCCTGTGCCGGTGAGCACGAGGATGGCGCTGATGTTGGCGCAGGTACAGCGCGCGGCGCGGCGGAAGACGGCGCAGCAGAGCTCGCTCGCGAGCTTCGCGTCCGCGTCATCGAAGGGGCCGGCGCCGCCGCAGGCCAGCCTGTCGGCCTCGGCGCTCGTGAGCGTGTCGAGGCCCATGGCCGCGGCCGCGCCCGCGCCGCTGAAGAGCCCGTCCCGGGCGGCGCCGCGCAGGGTGAGGCGGCAGAGCTCGCCGAGGTAGGCGCCGGAGGTCATCTTCTCCAGCAAGTGGTCGCCGGGCAGGGTGGAGGCGCGGTCGAGCTCCATGTCGAAGTCGCCGCGCGGCCAGCGGTCAAAGCAGCCGCTCTCGAGGTTGACGAGCATGCTCGAGCCGCCGGGGAGCCCCAGCTTGCCGATGTGCTCGGTGTCGACTATGCAGCAGCTGTTCTGCCCGGTGCCGCATATAAGCCCAATCAGGCCGTCGTAATCGCGCGCGTGGGCGTCGGCGGCGGCAGCAAGTGTTACGGCGGCGGTGTCGTTCACAAGCACGGCGGGCAGGTCGGGCCCGCCGAGGCGCGCGAGCGCGGCCTTGAGGTCGGCGCAGATACGCCTCCCCTCGTAGCCTGTGAGCTCCACGCCCTTGCTCATGGCTATGACCTCGCCGTCGCGCTCGGGGGTTATCGCGGCGCGGTAGGAAAAGCAGAAGCCTATGCCCTGTACGCCATCCAGCATGGGCAGCAGCTGCCGCGCGGAGAAGTCCTCGAACTCCTCCCAGGTGGCGGGGGCGAGGCTGCCGGGCATGGGCGAGCGCTCGCAGCGCTCGATGACCGGGCCGTCGTCGGTGAAGCTGACGAGGCTGGCGCGGAAGTTGGTGCCGCCCGCGTCTATGACGGCTGCTCGGCGGCCGGGGATGACGCTGCCGCTTTTTAGCCAGGTGGGTATCATGTCGAGGGAGCTGCTGCGGCCGGCGAGGCCCAACTCCATCTCGCTGAGGAAGGCCGCGGTCGCCTCCCGCATGGGGAAGCGCTCCGGCTCCATGCCGTGCGCCGCGAGGAACTCAAGTGCCTTTTCACTCAGTACCATTATATCATTCCGCCTTCGGCGCGTCCTTGACGGACTCCACTATGCCCTCGGCGAGGCCGGCGAGGCCCTGTATCTCGCTGGGGATGATGATCTTGGTCGCCTTGCCGTCGGCCGCTGCGGTGAAAGCCTCCAGCGCGCGCAGGCGGATGACCGGGTCGCTGGGCGCGCTCTCGTTGAGCAGGCGGATGGAGTCCGCGGTGGCCTTCTGCACGGCGAGGATGGCCTCGGCCTTGCCCTGGGCCTCGAGTATCTGGGACTGCTTCTTGGCCTCGGCCCTGAGTATGGCGGCCTGGTTTTCGCCCTCGGCGGTAAGGATGGCGGATTTCTTCTCGCCCTCCGCCCTGAGTATGGCCTCGCGGCGTTCGCGCTCGGCCTTCAT
>CALWYR010000167.1 GCA_944385805.1 uncultured Oscillospiraceae bacterium | reverse complement strand
ATATACCCGCGCTTTTCGCACAGGCGGTTCATGGGCGCGTTGTCGCGGTGGGTGTCCACGCGCACGCTCCGCTTGCCCATGCCGGAGGCGAGCTCCTCGGCGAAGGAGAACATCTCTCCGGAGAGCCGCGTGCCGCGGAATTTCGCCGCCGCCATCGTGCGGTGTATGACGGCGTAGTTCTCGCCCTCGGTGAGCCATTTGCCGTCTATGCCGGGGTAGCAGGCCTCCGGCTCCATGGCCACGCACTCATAGCCCGCGAGCTCGCCGGTGTCCACACAGTCGAAGACCCAGCCGCGCCCGGCGGCGATGTCCGCCTCATAGGCCTCGCGGTTGGGGTAGCCGTCCTGCCACTGGTCGACGCCGCTCGCCGCGAGGAAGGCCCTGGCCTCCTCCAGTATGGCGAGTATGGCCTCCATGTCGCCCTCCTCGGCGCGGCGCGGCTCGAAGCGGAGCTTCAGCCGCTCGGGGAGCCGCTCGTACTTTATCTCCTCGACGAGCCTTTTGTCCTCCTTGGAGGCAAATTCCAGCTTCTCGAACATATCCGGGCGCTTATCGAGCGTGCGCTCGAGCTGCTTTTTCCTGCGCCAGCGGCGCACCTTCTCGTGGTCGCCGGTCAAGAGCTCCGGCGGCACGGCGCGGCCCTCCCAGACCTCGGGCCGGGTGTACTGCGGGTACTCGAGCAGCCCGTCCCAGTGGCTCTCGCCGGTGTAGCACTCCTCGTCGGCGAGGACGCCGGGCACCATGCGGCAGACGCAGTCCGCCACGGCCATCGCGGCTACCTCGCCGCCGGTGAGCACGAATTCGCCGAGGGAGATCTCCTCGTCCACGCACTCCTCTATGAAGCGCTCGTCCACGCCCTCGTAGTGGCCGCAGACCAGCACCAGGTGGTCGTAGTCGCGCCTCAGGCGCTTGGCCTCCTCCTGGTTGAAGGGCCTGCCCTGCGGGGACATATAGATAACCCGCGTCCTGCGCCCCGCGGCCGTGCTCAGGATGTGGTCGAGGCAGCTCTTGAGCGGCTGCGCCATCATGACGAGGCCCCAGCCGCCGCCGTAGGGGTAGTCGTCGACCTGCATCTGCTTATTGGTCGTGAAGTCGCGTATCTGCACGCAGTTTATCTCTATGGCGCCCTTCTTCTCCGCGCGCCCGATAATGCTCTCGCCCAGCACGCGCGACATGCTGTCCGGGAAGAGCGTCATTATATCTATCCTGTAATCGGCCATTTCACATACCCTCGATAAGGCGCACGGTTATGACCCCCTCGTCGGCGTCCGTGCGCAGCACGAACTCCGGCACGGCGGGGATGAGGTGCTCGCTCTCGCCGCGCACGACATAGACCATGCCGGCGGGGGCGTCGATCACCTCCGCGAGCGTGCCTATCACGGCGCCGGCCTCGTCGACTACGCGCGCGCCGATAATGTCCTGGATGAAGAAGCTTCCCGGGGCGAGGGGCGCGTCCTCGCGGTCGATGCTCACGCGCCTGCCCTTGAGCCGCATGGCGGCGTTGACGTCCTCCACGCCCTCCAGGGCGGCCAGCAGCGCGCCCTTGTGTATACGCGAGGAGAGCACCTTCAGGGGCTTGCCGTCGACGTAGAGCGTCTTCACGGCGCGCAGGAACTCGGGCGTGTCCGTCCAGGGCATTATCTTCACCTCGCCGCGCACGCCGTGGGTGTTGACTATTTCTCCGGCCTCAATAAATTTCTCTTTCATAGCATTTCCCTGTCATACCAAAAACGGCGGGAGTGAACCCGCCGCGGCAATTAGCTTTTCAAGCCCTTTGTGCGGGCGGAGCTGCCCCCGCCCGCGCGATTGAGGAATTCAGTCCATGATCTCAACGGAGACCTTTTTGCCCTTCCTCTGGGCCACGGCCTTCATCAGGACGCGGATTTCCTTGACTATCCGGCCCTGGCGGCCGATGACCTTGCCCATATCGCCGTCGGCCACGCGGACCTCGAAAACGGTCTCGCCGTCGGCTTTGCGCTCGGTCACCGAGACCTCGTCGGGCTTGTCGACGAGGCTCTGAACAATGTAGGTCAATAGTTCATTCATCAAAAATGCTCCTTAGGTGGCGCAAACCGCTCCTCACGCCTCAGCCTTTTTCAGAAGGCCGCGGACGGTGTCGGTCGGCTGGGCGCCGTTGGCGATCCAGTACTTGGCACGCTCGAGGTCGACGCGCAGGGAGTTGGTCTCGCTCAGCGGATCGTAGGTGCCTATCTCCTCGATGAAGCGGCCGTCACGCGGGCTGCGGGAGTCGGCGACGACGATGCGGTAGAAGGGGGCCTTCTTGGCGCCCATCCTGCGAAGACGAATCTTAACCATGTATGTTTTCACCTCCATAAGTTTTCTCGTATATATTAAAACCGCAAAGCGGTTTTAATCAACCTGCGCGGCGGGCCTTTTCCCGCCGATTCTTAATCCTGCGGCTTAATCGCTCACATTCCCGGGAAGCCGCCCATGCCGCCGAGGCCGGGGAAGCCGCCGCGCTTGGCGAGGCGCTTCATCTTTTTGCCGCCGGGGCCGTTCATCTGCTTGAAGAGCTGCAGCATGGTGTCGTACTGCTTGAGAAGGCGGTTGACCTCCATGACGGAGGTGCCGCTGCCGGCGGCGATGCGCTTTTTGCGCGAGTTGCCGAGGATGTTGGGGTTGTCGCGCTCCCTCGGGGTCATGGAGAGGATTATGGCCTCGATGTGGGCCATGGCCTTCTCGTCCATCTTCGCGCCCTTGAGCGCGCCGGCGTTCATGCCGAGCATACCGGCTATGTCCTCCATCGAGCCCATGCCCTTGAGCTGCTGGAGCTGGTCATAGTAGTCGGTGAGGGTGAACTTGTTCTGGCGGAGCCGCTCGGCGAGCTAGTTGACCTTCTTCTCGTCTATGGCCTGCTCGGTCTTTTCAATGAGGCTCAGCACGTCGCCCATGCCGAGGATGCGCCCCGCTACGCGCTCGGGGTGGAAGGGCTCTATCTGGTCGAGCTTCTCGCCC
>CALWYR010000166.1 GCA_944385805.1 uncultured Oscillospiraceae bacterium | reverse complement strand
TGGCCATGGCCGGAGCCGGGGCCCCGCCCGAGGAGGAGGTAGATTTCGTCCTCGACCGGCCCTTCATCTTCGTCATAACCACCCCGAACAACCTCCCGCTCTTCGTGGGGGTCGTAAATAACCCCGTAGCATAAAGCAAAAAAGGCCCGGGCCGATAGCCCGGGCCTTTTCGGTTTTTCAAGCCTCCCCGCCCTCGGGGGTGAGGGTCACCACGCGCAGGGGTATGTCCCCGGCGGCGGCGCGGGCGGCGCGCTCGAGTCCCCCGCAACAGGGGACGGTCATGCGCGCCAGGGTCACGGAGCGGACGCCCTTGCCCTCAAAGAGCGCGGCGAGGCGCTCGGAGTAGTCCACGCTGTCGAGCTTGGGACAGCCGACCAGCGTCACGCGCCCGGCCATATAGCGATCGTGGAAGTCCGCGCAGGCGTAGGCCGTGCAGTCGGCGGCGATGAGCACGTCGGCCCCATAGAGCCACTGCGCGTTTGCGGGGACGAGGCGTATCTGCACCGGCCACTGCGCGGCCCCCTTGACCGTGGCGCAGGAGCTCTCCGCGGCCGGGGCGCTGCCCTTGAGGGACTTCATGGCGCCCAGCGCGGCCATGCGCGCCTTGACGGCGGCCTCGTCATAGGCCGCGGCCTCGCGCTCGACTATCTCGATCGCGCCCGCCGGGCACTCGGGCAGGCAGTCGCCCATGCCGTCGCAGTAGTCGTCGCGGATAAGCCGCGCCTTGCCGGAGCGCATCTCTATCGCGCCCTCGTGGCAGGCCTCGGCGCAGAGGCCGCAGCCGGTGCATTTGTCCTCGTGTATTTTGACTATCTTACGTATCATTAAAGCTCCCCCTTCGCGTACATCACCGCGGTCACGGCCACGACCGGCGCGGTCTCGCAGCGGAATATCCGCTCGCCCATCGAGCAGAGGGCGGCGCCCGCGCCCTTCGCCAAACGCGCCTCGGCCAGCGAGAAGCCGCCCTCGGGCCCGGTTATGAGGCTGATGGACTTGAAATCGCCCGCCGCCTCTATCGCCCCGCGCAGCGGCGCGCGCCCCTCGCCCGTCTCGTACATGAAGAGGCAGGCGTCGGACTTCAGGGCCGAGTCGAGCATTTCGACGTAGTCGTGTATGTACTCCACCGGCGGGATTATCCCGCGGCCGCTCTGCTCGGCTGCGGACTGGGAGATGCGGTTGAAGCGCTCCAGCTTCTTATCCACGCTGCGCCCGTCCATCTTGGCGACGCAGCGCTCGCAGTCGAAGAAGACTATGCGCCCCGCGCCGGCCTCGACGCACTTCTGGATAAGGAAGTCCGCCCGCTCGCCCTTGGGAAGCCCGGCGTAGACCGTGACGGACACCGAGGGCTCGCCGCGGCAGGGCACGACCTCGACGACCTCGGCCTCTACCTCGTCGGAGAGCGCGCTGACGATGCGGCAGCGGTAGTCCGTGCCCGCGCCGTCGCATATCACGACGTCCTCGCCGGGCCGGAGGCGCAGCACGCGCACGTGCTCGGCGTCCTTCCCGCGTATAAAGGCCCGGCCTCCCGCGAGGTTGGTCCCGGCCATGAAAAATCTCGGCATAGCTTTCTCCTCCTGCAAATGTGTTAGTTCGCGGCGCGGCGGCGCTCATTGCGATTAAACCGCCCGCAGTCAGGCGCGGGGCGCGCTTCGCCCAAAGCTCAGGTTATAAAGCCCAGGCGGGCGAGCCGGGCCTGGCCCTCCTCGCCCGTGAGCCAGCTTATAACGCCGCTGACGGCGGCGTCCCCGGCGATGTCCGCGCGGGTGACGGCGCAGTAGCCGTCGGCGAGGGGGTAGTTCTCCGCCGTTACGCCCTCGATCGCGCTCTCCGGCGCGCCGCAGGCCGCCAGCAGCAGGGCGAGTATAAGGGCAAGGGGAAGAATTCTTTTCACGCGGACGGCCTCCTCGGCTTTTTAGAATTATCTCACATCCCGCACCTTATTGCAAGCGCGGCATACGATGTAGGGGAGGCGTTAGCTATGGACGACGAAACTCTCTCGGCCCTGAGGGGCTTTGACGATATATGGGCGCGGGTCTCCGGCACGGCGGAGGGCGGCGCGCCCTCGCCGGGGGCGCTCTCGGACGCCGCCGCCAGGCAGCGCGAGCTGCTCTGCGCCCTCGCCGTGCGCTGCCCGCGGAGCGCGGCGCGGCTGCGCGCCATGGCCGCGGCGGAGGCGGCGGCCGTCTGCCGCCTGCGCGCGGAGCATTTCCTGCGCACGGGCGAGAACCACTGCCCCGCCGAGGCCTGCGCGGTGATCAAAAACACGCTCTGCGCCCTGCGCGAGGCACATATGGGCGCGGCGGCGCTGGCGGATAAGCTCCAGGAGGCGGCCAACGCCGCGCCCTGCGAGCTCAGGAGGACGCTGGACGCCCTCGCCGCCGCGGAGCGCTGCCGCGCCCGGGAGCTGCGCGAGCTGGTTTTGCGCGAGTTTGGCGTAAATTGTTCTTGACTTTGACGGACGAATAGTATATTATATACGGGCGCTAACTGAATACCTTTTGGTTCGAGCAGCCCGTGGAGATGTCGCGTAGTTGGTCGAGCGCGCACGATTGGAAATCGTGTAGGGGTCAAAAGCTCCTCGAGAGTTCGAATCTC
>CALWYR010000165.1 GCA_944385805.1 uncultured Oscillospiraceae bacterium | reverse complement strand
CTGCGCGTCCACATAGAGCGCGAGGCTGTGCCCGCCCTCCGGCTCGCCCGCGAAGCGGTGGAGCATCGTCACCAGCTGCTCGCGCGTGACAAGCCCGTTCGGGTCGCTGCCGTCGCTGACGCCCTCGCGCATGGCCCACGCCCGCGCCGTCTGCTGCCAGGTCGGGCCGCTCACCGTCTCGCCGTCTATGCGCGCGAGCACCGCCCAGACCATAGCGCGGGTCATGCTGGCCTCCGGCTCGAAGGCGGTGGCCGAAGTGCCCTCCATGAGGCCGTGGTTATATACGTACTCCACCGCCTCGCGGTACCACGCGCCCGCCGGGACGTCGGTAAAGGGGAAGCCGATGGGCGCGAAGTGCGCGCCGAGAACCGCGTCATGGCCTGGCATCGTGAAGCTGGTGCCCTCAATGCGCTCGCCGTCGAGGGTCAGGTAGGCGAGCCTATAGCCCTCGTCCGGCATGACGGTGACGGTGATGACCGTTCCCGCGCTGGTGTTGGAGAGGCTCGGCTTGATCGTGCCGCCGGTGACGCCCGGGTCGAGCGCTATCCCAAAGGTGTCCGGGACGGTGACACCGCCGGACTCATAGGCCGCGCTCTCCGGCGCGATCTCGATGTAGACATCGTTTTCGCTGTACTCATAGACCCTCGCGCTCGAGAGCGTGAACGCCGCGCCGCTGCCGGTGCGCCAGCAGTAAGCGCCGGGGAGGGTGAGGTTGGTTTCCACGCTGCCGAAGTCCAGCGCCGGGCCGGTTATTCCGCTCATGACGGCGTGGCCGCCATCTTTGACAGTCATGTCCGCCGTGCCGACGCCGATGGAGCTCTTGGCGTCTCCGCCGGCGGCGGTGAGCTTGCCGCCCACCGTGACCGAGCCGGTATATGCCAATGATACGCCGCCCATACCTGTGCCGCCACCACCATATTCAATACCACTGCCAGTGCCAGTGCGGGTATAGACGCCCAGGCTGACGGCTACATTATTGCCCTGCACCTCGGCCTTGCCGCCGGTCGCCGTGACGGAAGCGCCCTTTTCGATTTCCAGAGTACCGGCCCCTATGCCGGCGCTGACCGCGCAAAGCAGTTTGTCGCTGTCGCTCACGCTGACCTTTCCTCCGACGGCGGTCAGCCTGCCTCCGACGCTGAGCTGCTCGGCATATACGCCCCTGCTGCCCTTTTCGTATAGGCCTCCGTTCATGTCCTTGTCGACATCGCTCAGTATGACGTCGCCGCCTGTCAGCACGGCCTCGCCGTCGATAGTCACTCTTGATCCGCTGCACCCAAGCTTAACGCCGAAGCTGAACGTATCACCGTCTTTCGCTGTAACCGTACCGCTCCCGGCTTCCAGATAGCCCCCCGCGTTGACAATCAGGGACGGATTCTCAGCGTCTTCTTCAGTGTATAATCCGCAGCTGCGCGCAGGGCCGTCAGTGGTACAATCCCCGGCTTGTGCTATTACCACCCCGTTTACAGTCGCCGCATTTACATAGGCTCCGATGCTTATACTTACTGAACCGCCAGATTCTTCTTCCGTCCCTACGTCTGCTCCGGTGCACTCAAGCCTGCCGTTTACAGTCAGCGTTCCAGAGGACGAATCCACGCCGACGCTTCTGCGAGCACCTATCACGCTGCCGTTTACGTCTCCGCCGGTGCCGGTCAGGCTGCCGCCTCCTGCAACAGTGATACTTGCAGCTGAATATACGCCGGTGCTCTGGACAACGAAGCCGCCCTCGCAGTCGATCTCGCTGCCGGTGCCGCTGAGGCTGCCGTCGGTTTCTACGGTTATGCTGCCGCCGACGTGTACGCCGTCGCTGTAAAAATTATCGACGAAGTCATCAGGAAATGCCAGGCCGGTGAGTTCTCCGCCGACGCCCACTAAACTCGCGCCGTCCTCGACCGTGAGGTCGCCGCCAATGTACACGCCGTGGCTGGAGCTGGGCGTGCCGCCGTTGCTGGACGAAAGCGTCCCGAAAGTGGCGCTCTGCTGACTCTCTTCCACGCCGTAACAGGTAAGAGTACCATTGCCGGTGACGGTGACGCTGGTCACGCTGTCCAGACCCGCGATTTTGCCCACGGCTGTGTTTTGGCCGCGGAGCACGCTGTCGCCCTCGAGTTTGATAGTAATCGGAGCTACGGAGACCTCTATGCAAACAGCAGGCACGTCTGCCCCGTCCCCGGGGAAGTTGTGGAGCGTAAGCGTCGCGTTCGTTTCGTTAAAATAGATATAGCTGTCCGTATCCGGCTTTTCCTCTGAAAGATCCAGATTTCCTTCGTCGGCGTCATAAAAATGGAAATGTCCTGTTTGCAGTTCACCTCCTTGAATGCCGCCTTTACAATATATGTTCACAGAAGGCCCCGGTAACGTCGTGGTGCTCACTTCTTGCGCCTCGACCGGCGACGACATTGCCGCCACGCCCACGAGCATTACGCAGAAGGCCAGCGCTATCGCGTAAAAGCCCAGTTTCTTCATAGCTCATCCTCCTCCAGGCCCTATCGTTCCGGGGAGACCCGGAACGGCAGCAGGGGCATGCCCCTGACGGCCATAGTATGTCAATAGTATTTTACCACACCACGGGGCGCCTGTGCGTGCGAGTTAGGGGCAAAATCTTACCAGTTAGGGCGAGCGCGGCCTTGACAAGGGCGGCCGGGTGGGGGATAATGCGCTTATGAAAGAGCTTACCGTAAGGAAAAACGACGCCGGGCAGAGGCTGGACAGGTTCGTATCCAAGGCCGTGCCGCTGCTGCCCGAGTCGCTGCTGCAAAAGTACATACGCTTAAAGCGCATAAAGGTCAACGGGAAGGGCGCGAAGCGCGACGCGCGCCTCGCCGAGGGCGACGTGCTGAGCCTCTACATCAACGACGAGTTCTTTGAGCGGCCGCGCGAGGCCAACTCCTATCTGAAGGTCGGCGCGCCGAAGCTGGACATAGTCTATGAGGACGGGAATATTATCCTCTGCGACAAGAAGCCCGGCGTGCTCTGCCACAGCGCGGGCCAGTGGGACTACAACACGCTCATAGCGCACATCCAGGCCTATATGTACCAGAAGGGCGAGTGGTCGCCGCGCGCGGAGAACGCCTTCGCCCCCGCGCTCTGCAACCGCATAGACCGCAACACCGGCGGCATAGTCATAGCCGCCAAGAACGCCGAGGCCCTGCGCGTCATGAACGAGAAGATAGCCGCGCGCGAGGTGGAGAAGTACTACCTCTGCGTCGTCGTGGGAAGGCCGCGGCCCGCCGAGGGCACGCTGCGGGGCTTTATCTTCAAGGACGCGGCGAAAAACCGCGTCTACGTGCGCTCAAAGCCCGAGCCCGGCGCGCGCACCGCGGTGACGCACTACCGCACCGTCGCGAGCGCGGGCGGCCTCTCGCTGGTCGAGTGCCGCCTCGGCACGGGCCGCACGCACCAGATAAGGGCGCAGATGGCCGCCGCGGGCACGCCGCTGCTGGGCGACGGCAAGTACGGCGACGGCAAGCGCAACCGCGCCCTCGGCGAGGAGGGCCAGCTGCTCTATTCCTACCGCGTGGACTTCGGCTTCACGAGCGGCGCCGGGGCGTTAAATTACCTCAAAGGGACGTCCTTCAGGGTGCCCGATGTGGGCTTTGTCGATAAATATTTCCCGGGCATAAAATTTTGATTGACAAAGCCGCGAAATCCATGTAATATTCAGTTGTAATCTGTCAGAGAGCCCCCTCTCAGGCGGCAGGGTTATTATGTGTTAGGAGCCGTAATCATCCGTGCCGTCTGAGAGGGGGCTTTCTCGTACAGCGCCGGAATTTCCGGGCCCGCGCTCCGAGGGCGGCAAGCACTCAGGCGTCCGCCCAGCCGCCGCGCCCATGTTGAACACTAAGGCGGCCGCTCCGAGGGCGGTAGCGAGCGGATGAGCGAGCAGATTTTTCGTCAGGCAAAATGAAAAGCGCAGGGAATACTTTGTGTATTTCCGAGCATTTTCATGAAGCATGACGGAAAATATGCCGCTCAGCCGCCGCGCCCCGCCCTCGGAGCGGCCGCCCAAAAAAAGAGGGGGAGGATAATGTCCAAAGAACTCATACGGCTGGTAAATTGCCGGATGGATTTTGACGGCGAGACCGTCCTTGACTCAATCAACATCTATTTCAACGACAGCGAATTCCTCACACTGCTGGGCCCTTCGGGCTGCGGCAAGACGACCACCCTGCGCATAATCGGCGGCTTTTTGCAGCCTACAAGCGGCGACGTGTTCTTCGACGGTGTGAGGATTAATGATGTCCCGCCCCACAAGCGCCGCGTCAACACGGTGTTTCAGAAGTACGCGCTTTTCCCCCATCTCAACGTGTATGAGAACATCGCCTTCGGCCTGCGCATAGCCAAGGTGCCGGCCGGGGAGATTGACGAGCGCGTCACGGAGATGCTGGAGATAGTCTCCCTCAAGGGCTTTGAAAAGCGCAAGCCCGACCAGCTCTCCGGCGGCCAGCAGCAGCGCGTCGCGATAGCCCGCGCGCTCGTGAACCGGCCCAAGGTTCTGCTGCTCGACGAGCCGCTGGGCGCGCTCGACCTGCGCCTTCGCAAGGACATGCAGAACGAGCTCAAGCGCATACAGCAGCAGCTGGGCATCACGTTTATATATGTAACGCACGACCAGGAGGAGGCTCTCGCGATGAGCGACACCGTGGTCGTCATGGATAAGGGCCGCATACAGCAGATTGGCACGCCCGAGGACATCTATAACGAGCCGAAGAACGCCTTCGTCGCGGACTTCATCGGCGAGAGCAACATCCTCGACGGCATAATGCGCCAGGACTACGTGGTCGAGTTCTTCGGCCGCAAGTTCCGCTGCCTCGACAGGGGCTTCGCGAAGGATGAGCCGGTCGACGTCGTGATAAGGCCCGAGGATGTGGACATAGTCCCCGCCGACTCCGGCCACCTCTGCGGCACGGTCACAAGCGTCACCTTCAAGGGCGTCCACTACGATACAATCGTCGACTTCAGGGGCTTCAAGTGGCTGATACAGACCACGGACTTCCACCAGCCCGGCGAGTATATCGGCATAAGGCTTACGCCCGACGACATACACGTCATGAAGAAGAGCGCCTACTCCGGCATGTTCGGCGACTACAGCTCCTACTGCGCGGAGTACGACGAGATAAACGACCCCGACGCAGTCATTGGAGGGGAGGAAACGGTCGAGGAGGCGCTCAACAATGAAGAGTAAGTTCCTCGCCGGGCCCTACATCGCCTGGATGGCCATCTTTACGGTCGTCCCCCTCGCCATGGTGGCTTACTTCGCGTTTACGGACAACTCCGGCGCACTTACGCTGGACAACTTCGCAAACGCCTCCGAATACCTGCCGATTTTCCTGCGCTCGATATGGTACGCGCTCGTGGCCTGCGTTATCTGTCT
>CALWYR010000164.1 GCA_944385805.1 uncultured Oscillospiraceae bacterium | reverse complement strand
CCTTCTTCAACACCCTCGCCGTCGGGCGCATCAGCGTGACGGCGATTCTGGCGCTGAGCCTGCTGGGCCAGGCGGCGACCAGCCTGGTCATAGACTGCCTCGGCCTCTTCGGCATGGAAAAGCGCCGCCTCGGCATACTGGAGCTCGCGGGGCTTGCCGTGACGGCGGGCGGTATCGTGCTGCTGCTCGGCGGCGAGCGCCCGGGCCCCGCCGCGCTCGTACCGATAGCGGTGAGCGCGCTCCCCGGCGCCTGCTGCGTCTGTACCCGGCAGGTGACGGCTCAGCTCTCCGGGCGCGCGGGGCTGCTCACGGGGACGTGGTTCAGCTACTTCACCGGCTCCGTCGTCGCCGTCGCGGCCGTGATAATCTCCCCGGCCCTCGGCGCGGGGGCGGACTTCTCCCTCGCCTTCGCCGCGCCGTGGTGGGCCTATCTCGGCGGCGCGCTGGGCGCGGCGGCCGTGTACCTGCAGAACCTGTGCGTCAAGCGCATGAGCTCCGTGGCCATGACGCTGGTCATGTTCGCGGGCCAGGTGTTCGGCGGCGCGGCGATAGACGCCGTCTTCTACGGCGAGTTCAGCGCGCGCACGCTCATGGGCGGCTGCCTGGCCTTCGCCGGGCTGGTGCTCAACGCGCTCGCGGCGCGTCGCGCGGGGCTCAGAGGCCGAACTTAACGTCCGTGAGCCGGGCCTTCAGCGCCGCCATGGCCGCGTCGGCGTGCTTCTCGTCTATCGTCTTGGCCGCGCAGAGCTCCGCGTCCCCGCCGCAGAAGACCAGCCAGAAGGTGTCAAAGTGGTCGACGCCGCCGCAGTGCCGCGCAGAGCAGAGCATCGAGCGCTTGAAAACCTGGTCGAAGCTGCCGTAGGGCAGGCACATTTTTTGCAGCCCCTCGCGGAAGTAAAAGGCCTTTTCGCCCACGCGGTAGGGCCCAAACCTGGCGGCGGCGCCGAAATCGCCGGCGAAGGGCTTGCCCTCGGCGGAGTTGAGACGGAAAGCGCTGTTCATGATCTGCCTCCTTATCAATAATAAGAATCATTATTATTTAATGAAACTATACCACATCGATTTCGTCAATGCAAGTGAAATTTTACCCCGGTGTGTGGAATAGAGGGAAAGACATTGAAAAAAATTATCTCGGCGTTCTTTGACAAGCAGTTTCTGAAATTTTGCGCCGTGGGCGTGGTCAACACGCTCGTGGGCACCGCGGTGATGTACGGGCTCTACAACCTCGCCCACTGCGGCTACTGGTTCTCCTCGGCGATGAACTACGTCGTCGGCAGCGTGGTGAGCTACTTCCTCAACAAGTACTTCACCTTCAAGAGCCGTAAGCAGAGCTGGCAGGAGGTCGCGCGCTTCGCGCTCAACATCGCGGTCTGCTACCTCGTCGCCTACGGCCTCGCCAAGCCGCTGGTGCGCTGGATTTTCAGCGGGCTGAGCGAGACGGCCAGCGACAACATCGCCATGCTCGGCGGCATGGTGCTCTTCGTGGGCCTCAACTATCTCGGCCAGCGCTTCTTCGCCTTCAAGGACGCGGGAAAAGAGGATGAAAACGGAGGAGACAAGGGCGTCTTCTCCTTCCAGGACTCTGAAAAGGGGGAGGCCGGTGACGGAACGAATAAAGCCCAATGACGGCCTGGCGCGCGGGGAGATTGCGCTCTTCGCGCTCTGCGCCGCGGCATATCTGGTGCTGTGCGGTATAATCAACTTCCGCGGCTTTGAGATTTTTGCCACGCCGGACATGTACTCCGACACGCTCATAGCCAAGCTCATGTGGGAGCAGAAGACAATCTTCCCAGAGGGCTGGGTGTTCGGAAACCAGTTCTACGTGCTCGCGACGCCCAACCTTGCCGCGCTCTTCTATGGGCTCACGGGAAGCCTCAACCTCTCCATGGCCATGGCCACGGAGACGATGACGGCGCTTATCCTCGCCGCCTTCGTCTGGGTTCTGCGGCCCTTCTGCACGGCGCGCGGCATCGCGGCGGGCGTGCTCGCCATACTCGCCGTGGTCGTCTGCCCCTCCGCGCCCGACCACCTCTCGGGGCAGCTATTCTACCTGATGGCGAGCTACTACGCCTGCTACCTGATACACGTGCTGCTGCTCTGCGGCGTATACCTGCGCCTGCTGACGGACAGGACGCGCCGCGTCCTCACGCCTTCGGCGGCGCTCACGCTGATTGTGACGCTCGCCATGGGTATGCAGAGCATCCGCCAGACGGCGGTCGCCGTGCTGCCGCTGGTCTGCGTGGAAATACTGCTGCGCGTCCTGCGCAGGTCGGACAGGCGCACGACCATCTTTGCTGCGCTGGTCTTCGCCGCCAACGTGCTGGGCCTCGTGCTCATTCGCCTGCTGGGCGTGGACAACGTCAGTATTTACGGCGGCCTCACGGGCACGGAGAGCTCTCTGCTCGTGAACCTGAAGGAAGACCTGCTCTCGTTCATGGGCGTCACCGGGCTGCGGAGCTATCAGTACGGTGAAATCGCGCTGTGCTTCTACGGCCTCGCGCTGATAGCCGCCGTCTGCGCGCTGCCCTTCTTCGCGAGGCGGAGCCCGCTCTTTGTCGCGGCGGGAATCTGCGCGCTGGGCGCGGCGGCGGCGCTGGGCGCGAACATAGTCGTCGACCTCGAGCTGCGCAGTATCTACCTCTTCACCTGGTTCCCGCTGGCGGCAATAGCCGTCGTGCTGCTGGTCGAAAGGCTGGGTACGGCGAAGCCCGGCCTGCGCGCCGCGGGCTCGCTCATAGTCTGCACGCTCGCCGTATTCAACCTCGTGACCTGCTATCTCCCGCCGGCGCAGCGCTCGCTGGAGGACCCCGACGGCATCGAGGAGCGGCAGCTCGCCGACTTCATCAGCGAGAGCGGCTACGACTATATCTACGCGCAGTGGTACTTCGGCTCGCGCATTGCCGTGCGCACCGACGGAGCGGCCATTGCCGGCACATGGCACGACGCGCCGCTGGAGGTGCTCGGCTATATCAACCCGCAGAACATCTACTCCGAGGCGGACAACGAGCGCGCCGTCTACGTCGTAACCGCCGACGAGCGGCCGGCCTTCTTTGAAAGGGCCGAGGCCCTCGGCGCGGAGCTGACTATGGTGGCCAAGGCCGGCCAGCTGGAGGCCTTTGAGAGCTCCAGGCAGCTCATGTACCTGCCGTCGTAAGCGTTTTTTTCTGCTGTTTTCATAGCTTAACCTTCTTCCTGAGGGACGCTTTCTTTTGATGCGCCAAAAGAAAGCGTCCCTCAGACTCCCCGAAAGGAAAAGGCGCTTGCTGGGGTGCGGATGTTTGGCACCGCCTCTGTCTGCCGCCTAAATTTGCGACGTGGTCGGCCGCGCACTGGCGTGGCTGCGGGCCAATACATGGCGCTCGGCCGCGCCCGCCCGTTGCTGTACCGTGCGGCTGTGGTTGCGGGACGTGACGGCTAGAGGGGAGGTTTCAGCGGATAACGCACCGCCCTAGCTCGCCGCTTCGCGGCATCGCACCGGGGTTGCTGGGGGCAGTGCTCGCGCGGACGGGGGCCGCCTGCAAATCTGCGGGGCCGTACCGGGGTCGCTGAGTGGCCCCGTCCCGCTGACCATCCCACCTTATAAACAATCACTGCTGCAACCCTGCGTCCACAACCCAACGCCCACCGCTGTCAAACCACGTCCCCAAACGCACCAACCCCGCTCTTGCTGCCGGGTGCGCGTATCGGGGTGGCTCCGCTCGCCGCTTCGCGGCTTGCACCGGGGTTGCTGCCGGGTGCTGGTTTTTGCCGGCCTTGTAGGGCGCACCGTCCTCGGTGCGCCGTTCTTCCCGGGCTTGCTGCTTGGCTGCGGTTTGCACCCCACCGTAGGGGGCGGCGTCCTCGACGCCCCTTCCGCCGGTTGACGGACAACGCCCCGGGTGCTGCGCCACCCCCGGAAGCGATGCCGCGGAGCGGCGAGCTAGACCGGTACGTTAGACGCAGCCGCTCCCCACCAGCCGTCGCGTCCCGCAGCCACAGCCGCGGCGTCGGCTCGCGGGCGGGCGCGGCTGAGCGCCCTGTCGCGTCCCGCAGCCGGCGTTGGTGCGTTGGTGGGAACCCGCAAACTACCTCGCGGCGCCACGCCGCACCGCAGCCCCCCGGCCGGCAGCAGCCAAAGCGCTTTTCCTTTCGGGGGTCCGGGGACGCTTTCTTTTGGCGCGGCAAAAGAAAGCGCCCCCGGAGGCAGTAGCTTGAGAGCCCTCAAAGGTAAAAATGCGCTTATATAATAAGAAAAGCCTTGACAAAGCCGCCGACGGCTGATATTATATTTGGGCGCTCCAAAGACAGCAGGCGGCTTTGAGCAGAAGTCCTGCCGAGGACGGCTTTAAGTTTACGAAAGCTTTCTGCCTCCGTGTCTTTTGACGCGGAGGTTTTTCTTCGGGCGCGAAGATATTTCCGGAGGTGAAAGAAGAAGCAATGCCGAACGAAAAAGTTCTCAGCGAGAAAAAGGCAATAGTGGAG
>CALWYR010000163.1 GCA_944385805.1 uncultured Oscillospiraceae bacterium | reverse complement strand
GCCATCATCGGCGTTATCGTCCTGCCCGTCACCTCCGGCGACACTGCGCTGCGTTCCCTGCGTATGTCCCTCGCCGACACCTTCCACATTCCTCAGAAGACCAACGGCAAGCGCCTGATGCTGGCCGTCCCTGTCTTCGCTCTCGTTGCGGCCATCATCGTCTGGTCCAAGACCAACCCCGACGGCTTCAACATCCTGTGGCGTTACTTCGCCTGGAGCAACCAGACCCTCAGCCTCTTCGCCTTCCTCGCGATTACCGTGTGGATGTTCGAGAACGGCAAGAGCAAGTGGGTGTGGATCCCGCTGATT
Source organism: uncultured Oscillospiraceae bacterium (assembly GCA_944385805.1). Taxonomy (GTDB): domain Bacteria; phylum Bacillota; class Clostridia; order Oscillospirales; family Oscillospiraceae; genus Scatomorpha. The sequence goes on along the minus strand of CALWYR010000163.1, from coordinate 2,586 downwards.
CCGGGCGCCTTCTACTCCTTCATCTGCGCTACCTTCATTGCCAATGCGAGCATCGGCTTCCACCTGCCCTGGAACATCGCCTACATCATCGGCGTCTGCTTCATGGTCTTCTACGTGGCCGCTCTCCTCGCCTACGGCAGCAAGCGCGGCAAGAGGGTCCTCTCCGCGAAGTAATCTCCGCGGGGAAACCAAAGAGCTTATCTCCGTCGCGGCCCATAGAACGCGGCAGAGCAAACAAGAAGAACCCGTCCTTCGTGGCGGGTTCTTTTTGCGTCCCCGGGCGGTGTTCACAGAGAGCCGCAGCTTTTTTAAAATTATGTTCGAGCTTTGTTCACGACAGCGTCACAAGTATATTTTATTATACGCAGCGTAAACAAAAAGCATGGGAGGCAAAGGACCATGTATCCATACGATGAAAACGATAACCTCAACAACGAAAACGTGAACGGCCCGGACGGGAGCTCCGCGAACGAGTGCGGCGGCGAGAGCAGTACCGCCCCCGACGGCAGCTACCGCATGACCCGCCCCGACGCGGGCAAGAGCTTCGACGCGCGCGAGAAGAGCCCCTGCTACCGCGACGCCAACTACACCAGCGAGAGCGGTTCCGCGCCCGGCTACTATTCCCCCAGCGCCGGCGCCCGCGCGGCCAGGGAGGCCAAGCCCAAAAAGCAGCGCCGCGGCATGTCGGCCGGCGCGATAGTCGCCCTGTGTCTTGTCTGCGCCCTGGTGGGCGGAGGCGCGGGCGGCGTCATCGCCAACAGTTTTGACGAGGAGCCCGCCGCGACAACCCCGCTCACGCTCGAGAGCGCGCCGGCGACCAGCGGCTCGCCTGTCTCCAGCGTCAGCGACGGCACGATGAGCGCCCGCGACATCTACTACGACCTCGCCGTCAAGCAGGTGGTCGGCATCTCCACCACCATCACCGGCACCAATATATGGGGCATGCCCGTGCAGGGCAGCGTCGAGGGCAGCGGCTTCGTGATAAGCGAGGACGGCTATATCCTCACCAACTACCACGTTATAGAGGACGCCAGGGAGGGCGGCTACCCGATAACCGTCAAGTTCTCCGACGAGAGCGGCTATGATACGCTCGAGTACCAGGCCGAGTACGTCGGCGGCGAGCGCAACAACGACGTCGCCGTCATCAAGATTGACGCCTCCGGCCTCAGCCCCGCCACGCTCGGCACCGCGGACGACCTGCGCGTCGGCGACGCGGTCTACGCCGTCGGCAACCCGCTCGGCGAGCTCAACTACTCCATGAGCGACGGCATGGTCAGCGCCACCGACCGCGTCATCACCACCAGCGAGGGCACGGCCAACATGTTCCAGCTGACCGCCGCCGTCAACGAGGGCAACTCCGGCGGCCCGGTCTACAACGCCTACGGCCAGGTGGTCGGCATCGTCACCGCGCGCCCCAACGACGAGGGCGCGGAGGGCATAGGTTTCGCCGTCCCGATTGACGACGCCGTGCGCATAGCCGACCGCGTCCTGAACGGGCCGCAGACCGACCCGGACGCCCAGCCCGCCCAGCTGAGCATAACCGCCCAGGACGTCGACCAGAGGGCCGCCGACTATTACGGAATGCCCTTTGGCGCCTTTGTCCGCAGCGTGACCGAGGGCGGGGCCGCGGATAAGGCCGGCATCCTCGTCGGCGACATCATCACCGCCATTGACGGCTACGAGGTCGCCAGCCGCGACGAGCTCGCCGAGGAGCTGAGCTACCACGTCGCCGGCGAGACGGTCACCATCACCATTTACCGCTCCGGCGAGTACCAGGACCTCAGCGTCACCCTGGACGCCAAGACGGAGACCGGCGCCCAGATCCCCAACTGAACAGACCCTCCCCAGCGGAGTTTAACATAGATAGTCAGCTGTATACCGATTCTCCAAATATGCGAAAAGGCCCGTCCGCAAGGACGGGCCCTTTTGCGTATTGTGCTGTCTACGTGTCGGCCAGGAGCTCCCGCAGCCGGGTAATTGCCCTCCGCTCCAGGCGCGAGACCTGCACCTGCGAGACGCCTATCACCCTCGCGGCGGCGTCCTGCGTCATGTCGTGGAAGTAGCGGAGCGCTATCACCTGCCGCTCGCGCTCGGGCAGAGAGTCTATAGCCTCGCGCAGCGATACGCGCTCGACGAGCGCCTCCTCGAGCGTGTCCCCGGCGAGGGAGAGCTCGAGAGTGAAGCCGTCCTCGCCCAGCTCGCGCTGCAGGCTCTCCGCGCTCAGCACGGCTGTCTCGGCCGCGGCGATCTCCTCGGACTCGAGGCCCGTCTCCGCGGCGAGCTCGCTCAACCGCGGCTCGCGGCCCAGGCGCTGCTCCAGCGCGCGGCGCGCGGCGGCTATGCGCCCGGCGCGCTCCTTGACGCCGCGGCTGACCTTGACGGCGCCGTCGTCGCGCAGGAAGCGGCGTATCTCACCGGATATCTTGGGCACCGCGTAGGTGGAAAACTGCGTGCCGTAGCTCTCGTCGTAGCCGGCGATGGCCTTGAGAAAGCCCACGCAGCCGAGCTGGTAGAGGTCGTCCGAGTCCACGCCGCGGCCGAAAAAGCGGCGCGCCACGCTCCATATAAGGCCGGAGTTGTCCGTCA
>CALWYR010000162.1 GCA_944385805.1 uncultured Oscillospiraceae bacterium | reverse complement strand
CGGCGAGAGGGTGAACGAGCTGGAGCTGGAATATTCGAAGGCCGTAAAGGAAGCCGCCGCGCGGGAGGCCGAGGCCAAGGGCGGCATATTCGACGGCATGGACGCCGCCGGGGCCGCACAGCTGGCCGAGCGCGAGTGCGCTCGCGCCGAGCAGCTCAAAAGCGCCGGCGAGGTCAGGCCCAGCCCGCTTTGGACGGGCGTCTGCGCCGCGCTCGCGGTGCTCTTCGCCGTGCTCGCCATAGCCGTGAGCCCGTTTGAGCTCATCGGCACGGCCCTGTTCGCGGCTCTCGCCGCCTGGCGGTACGGCAAATACTCCGGCGCGAAAAAGGCCGCGGCCGCCGCGATGGAAGAGTACGGGAAGCTCCTTTCTGACTACGGCGTCGCTTCCCCCGACGAGCTGCGGGAGCTCGCCGCCGGCTACGCCGCGCGGCGCGCCGCCGCCGACGAAGCCGCCGCCGCCCTTGAACAGGCCCGGAGCGAGCTTGAGGCGGCCCGCCGCGCGCGCCGCGCCGACGAGGGCCGCCTCACCGGCGCGCAGGAGAGCGACGCGCTGCGCCAGCTGGGCTGGGAGCTCGCCAGCATGAACGCCCGCCGCGAGAGCCTGACGGCGCGCATCGCCGAGCTCTCCGGCGCGATAGGCGCGATGGGCGACCCCGTCGCCGTGGAGAGCGGCCTGCGCGACAAGCAGGAGCGCCTCGGCGAGCTGCTGCGGCAGTACGACGCCATCGAGCTCGCGAGCACCACGCTGGAAAAGGCGGGCGCGGAGCTGCAAAGCCGCTTCTCCCCCGCCCTGGGCAAGCGCGCCGCGGAAATTTTCTCCCGCCTCACCGGCGGGCGCTACGACGAGCTCACCGTCTCGCGCGATTTCAGCGTGCTCGTGCGCCGCGCGGGCGACAGCGTACAGCGCGGCAGCCTCTACCTCAGCGCCGGCGCCGCCGACCTCATGTACCTCGCCGTGCGCCTCGCCATCGCCGAGCTCGCCCTCCCCGGCGACGAGCCCTGCCCGATAATACTCGACGACGCGCTGGCGTACCTCGACCCCACGCGGCGGGAGAGGGTGCTGCAGCTTCTGGAGGAAATAGGCGAAAAAAGGCAGGTCATCCTGTTTACCTGTTCCTGACTTTGAGGCAATCCTCCCGGGGCGCTTTCTCTGGTTTTGCCCAAAGAAAGCGCCCCTCAGGGAAAGGTTTAAATAAGTATAGCTTTATAATACTACTTTAATAATTTAAAGGAGCGATAAACAATGAGATTCGAAGTATCCCCCGACGTATTTGACCTCCTCCCCGACGCCTGCTTCGGTGTCGTCGCCGTCCGCGGGGTGGACAACTCCAAGGCTTATCCGCAGGTCAGCGAGCTGCTGCACTCCGCGATTGCCGGGTGCGAGGGCGCTCTCGCCGGCGTGAAGGTGAAGGAGTCGCCGGAGATAGTCCCCTACCGCGAGGCCTTCCGCGCGCTGGGCATCAACCCCAACAAGTTTATGTGCTCCATAGAGGCGCTGCTGACCCGCATCGCCAAGGGCAAGGGCTTCCCCGAGATAAGCCCGATTGGCGACCGCGGCAACGCCGTCAGCCTGCGCACGCGCCTGCCGATAGGCGCGCACGACATGGGCACCGTCACGCGCGCGCTGGAGGTTCGCCACGCGCGGCCCGGCGACACCTTTGTGCCCTTCGGCGGCGGCGAGGCCGAGACGCCCGATGAAAACGAGGTCGTCTACGTCTCCGACGGCCAGGTGCGCACCCGCCGCTGGACCTGGCGTCAGAGCGAGATAGGCAAGATAACCGAGGCCACGACCGACCTGCTCTTCCCCATAGACGGCTTCAAGAGCATAAACTACGACCGTGTGCTGGAAGCCCGCCGCGAGCTCAGCGAGCTCATAGAGAGCATCTTCGGCGCGAAGACCGCCGTCGGCATGGTCGATAAGGACAATCCCGTCTTCGAGTGCGCGCTCTGATATAACGGGAGGTGCGGGACGCGCTCGCGCCGCCATGTACTATCCCAACTCCTGCCGAACGCGAAATTTCCCCGGCTGACCCCCCGTTGGCCGGGGAATTTTTTGGCCGCGGCGTTGAATTGTTCACAATTAATCTGTATAATTGGCGCTTGCGAAATTACTCACAGGCTTGAAAGGACAGGGTTTTCTTGCTGACACTAAAGGACATACGCAAGGACTATGTGGCGGGCGACATGACCGTCCACGCGCTGCGCGGCGTGAGCATCAGCTTCCGTGAAAACGAGTTCGTCTCCATCCTCGGCCCGAGCGGCTGCGGAAAGACGACGCTGCTGAACATCGTCGGCGGCCTCGACCAGTACACGGACGGCGACCTCGTGATAAACGGCCGCTCCACCAAGGAGTACAAGGACAGGGACTGGGACACCTACCGCAACCACACGATAGGCTTCGTCTTCCAGACCTACAACCTCATCCCGCACCAGAGCGTGCTCGCCAACGTCGAGCTCGCGCTCACCATCTCCGGCGTCGACAAGGCCGAACGCCGCGAGCGCGCGGTCAAGGTGCTCGAGCGCGTCGGCCTCGGCGACCAGCTCAACAAGAGGCCCAACCAGATGTCCGGCGGCCAGATGCAGCGCGTCGCCATTGCCCGCGCGCTCATAAACGACCCCGACATCCTCCTCGCGGACGAGCCCACCGGCGCGCTCGACAGCGAGACGAGCGTGCAGATAATGGAGCTGCTCAAGGAGATAGCCCGGGACAAGCTGGTCATCATGGTCACGCACAACCCCGACCTCGCCAACCGCTACTCCACGCGCATAGTCAAGCTGCTCGACGGCGAGATAATCGGCGACAGCATGCCCTTCAATCCCGAAGGCGCCGAGCCCCCGCGCGAGGACACGGGCAAGAAAAAACCCAGCATGTCCTTCGCGACGGCGCTGAGCCTCTCTTTCAACAACCTCAGGACGAAGAAGGGCCGCACCATACTGACCGCCTTCGCCGGCAGCATCGGCATCATAGGCATCGCGCTGATACTCTCCCTTTCAAACGGCATACAGTCCTACATAGACCAGGTGCAGGAGGACACCCTCAGCACCTACCCCCTCACCATCGAGGCCGAGGCCGCCGACCTCTCCAGCCTGATGGAGGCCATGGCCGGCACCGGCGACGCGCAGGAGGAGCACCCGCTCGACAAGGTCTACTCCAACGTCATCATGTACGACCTCATGGATAACCTCACCAACGTGGACACCGAGACCAACGACCTCGAGAGCTTCAAGAAGTTCCTCGACCGCGACGGAGGCGGCATCGGCGAGTACACCAGCGCCATCCAGTACGTCTACGACCCCAACTTCGACATCTACACCAAGGACGTGGGCGGAAACGTGGTCAAGAGCGACGTCGTCTCCCTGCTCAACGACCTCATGGCCAATATGTACGGCGGCGACTTCTCCAGCTACTTCGACACCATGGGCGGCTTCTTTTCCGGCTTCGAGAGCTGGGAGGAGATGCTCCCGGGCGAGAACGGCGAGCTCATCAGCCCCACCCTGCAGAGCCAGTACGACGTGATTTACGGCTCCTGGCCGCAGAGCTACGACGAGGTCGTGCTCATAGTCGACCAGAACAACGAGGTGAGCGACCGCGTGCTCTACACGCTCGGCCTGAGGAGCGAGGATGAGCTCACCGACTCCCTCTCCGGCTACATGGACGGCGAGGCGGCGGACATGTCCGTCCAGGGCTGGAGCGACGAGGAGCGCTGCGGGCACACGCT
>CALWYR010000161.1 GCA_944385805.1 uncultured Oscillospiraceae bacterium | reverse complement strand
GGCGGCGTTGCGCTTGATGCAGGGTATCTCCACGAGGCCCGCGACGGGATCGCAGACAAGGCCGAGCTGGTTTTTTATCGCAATCGCGGCCGCCTGGGCGCACATGTCCGGCGTGCCGCCGCGCAGCTCGGCGAGGGCCGCCGCGGCCATGGCGCACGCGCTGCCGCACTCGGCCTGGCAGCCGCCCTCGGCCCCGGATATGGAGGCCTTCCGCGCTATCACCATGCCGAAGGCACCGGCGGTGAAGAGGCTCATGACGGCCGCGCGGCGCGAACATCTGCCCTCGGCGAGCAGCGTTACGACAGCGCCGGGCAGTATGCCGCAGGAGCCCGCCGTGGGCGCTGCGACGATGCGGCCCATGGCGGCGTTATATTCGCTCACAGCCAGCGCGCGGGCTACGGCGCGGTTGAAGAGCCCGCCGCATACTCCGCCGGACGAGGCGTATGCCCACTGCCTTGCCGCGTCTCCGCCGGTCAGGCCGGAGGTAGAGCGTATATCCGGGTCAAGTCCGGCTTTGACAGCCTCCTCCATCACGGCGAGGCGCTCATCCATGCGCTCATACAGCTCGCCGGCGCTCAGCTCGAGCTGAGCGGCCTGGTCAGCGAGCACGACCTCGGATATGGCGCGCCCGCTCTTCGCGGCTGCGGAGACCAGCTCCGCGATAGACTTGTACTCCAGCATGGCCTTCACCTCACATCGCGCGAATCAGTATAGCCTGTAATACGGGCGGCAGCGCCCTCAGGGCCTCCATGAGCCCGTCCGTGACCGCGCCGTCCACCTCTATCGTCATCAGAGCCTCTCCGCCGCGATAGGAGCGCGAGAGGCGGAAGGAGCCGATGTTGAGCCCGGAGCTCGCCATGAACTGCGCCACGGCGGCGATGGCGCCGGGCTTATCCATGTGCAGCACCAGTACGGTGTTATACTGCCCGGTAAAGCTGACGGACATGCCGTTGACGCCAGTGACAAGGATGCTGCCGCCGCCGACGCTCTCGCCCTGTACCTGTGCGCGCCTGCCGCTCGCTCCGTACAGGGTTATGCGCGCGGTATTGGGGTGCGCGCCGGGCAAGCTCGTCTCGCGGAAGCTGATTTTGAGGCCCTTTTCCCGGGCAATCTGCGGCGAGCGGCGGATGCGCTCGTCGTCCGAGTCCATGCCCATGATGCCGGCGGTGAGGGCCTTGTCCGTGCCGTGTCCGCGGTAGGTCTCGGCAAAAGAGCCGGCGAGCTCTATCTCCGCGCTCACCGCCTCCTCTCCGAGCAGCGAGAAGGCCACCCTGCCGAGCCGCACGGCCCCGGCGGTGTGGGAGCTGGAAGGGCCGATCATCACAGGCCCTATGATGTCAAACACGTTCATGGCTGCAGTCCTCCCTGTGCTTCAGCTTAGCGCTCACCGCGGGCCCTGTCCAATATGGCTCTGAGCTCGTCTATCTCTTCTGGCGTGAACTCGCCTCCCTCGACAAAGCTGGCCACGAGCTTCGCGAGCCCGCCGCCGTAGACCTTTTCCGCCAGGCGGCGCGCTTCGCCGGAACCGTACTCCTCGCGGGTAACAGCGGGAGAATAGTAGTAAACCTTGCGTCGGGTCTGTACCAGCTCGCCCTTTTTGACCAGACGGGTCACGAGCGTCTTGATAGTCGACGCCTCCCAGCCCGTGTCCGTCAGGGCGGCGCGTATATCGCTGACGCTCAGCGGCTCGCCAGCCGCCCAGAGCACGCGCATGACCTCCAGCTCTGCCTGGGATATGCTTCTCTCTGACATCTTAAACCCTCCTTAAAGGACTACAACTGTAGCTCATACGGCCACTATATCAGAAGGTGAGGTCGTTGTCAAGAGTAAATACAGCGATTTCGCAGGCGCGACTCAATCCGTGCCGCGCCAACAGTAGTACATCAGTACCGCGCCGGCGGCAAGCGGGGCAGGGCCGCAGCCGGAGGCGGCGGCGATAACGCCGAGCAGCAGCACGGCGGAGGACGTTATCAGCGACGCGGCGAGCGCCGTTCCGGCTCCGGCCAGGGCTGCCAGCGCCCTGCCGCCGTCGAGCGGCAGGGCCGGCAGGGCGTTGAACACGCTCAGGGCCAGGCTGAGGCCGGCGGACAGCGGCCAGCGAGCGGCCGCGGCTGCGGCGTAGCAGAAGCCAAAAAAGGGCCCGGCAAGCGCGCAGAGAGCCTCCCCGGCCGCCGTGCGGCTCTCGGTGCGCTCTATGACCGCGCCGGTCATGGTGAGCCGCAGGGAGCTTACCCGCCCGCCGGTGAGGCAGATCGCCGCGATGTGGCCCAGCTCGTGCACGGCGGCGGCGCAGGCGAGAGCGAGAAGCTCCTCCCAGCTGAGCAGGAAGCTCAGCGCCGAGAGCAGCAGCGCGCCGCCGGCGCTGAGCTCCAAATGCATTTTGCTCATCCCAGATAGAACTCGGGGTTATAGTAGACCCCGTCGCAGGTCAGCTCGAGGTGCAGGTGCGGGCCGGTGACATTGCCGGTAGCGCCGACGAGGCCAATCTGATCTCCCGCGCTCACCGACTGGCCGCCGGTGACGCTGACCGCCGAGCAGTGGGCGTAGAGCGTGCGCCAGCCTCCCTCGTGCTGGACTATGATATAGTTGCCGAAGCCCGAATCCCAGCCGACCATGCCCACAGTACCGGACGCGAAGGCCCTAATAGGCGTGCCCGTCCAGGCGGCGAAGTCTGTACCGTAGTGAAAGAGCACTTCGCTGCGCAGAGGGTGCAGCCGGTATCCGAAGCCGCTGGATGTCATCCCCTCCACCGGGCTGAGATAGTCAAACGGCAGCTCCGGGTAGGCATAGCTCACGTTGGCGGGTACGGCGTAAGCGGAGAACTGCTCCTGCTGCTTTAAAAATGCGTTGACCGCCTCCGGCGCCGGTGCTGGCGTCGGGGCGGGCGTGGGCTCGGCTGTAGGTATTGGCGTCGGCTCAGCCGCCGCAGACGGCGCGGGGCCGGAGCGCGGCAGCATGGCGCTTTGCTCCTCGCGAAGCTCGGCGATGGTGGTGGGGTCGTAGTGCTCCGGTTCACGCCGCTCGCCTCCGCCGAAACCAGTCAGCATGGCAAAGGCCTCCATGACCTCCTCGTCCCCGGCCAGACTCTCTCCCAGCGTGCGGAAGACGGCGGCGTAGTCCGTGTCGCGGGAGATGTACCATCTCAGCTCCTCGCGCGCGGCGCTCGTCTGCTCTGGGAAGAGCAGCTTGACTGCGGTCAGCAGGATGAAGAGGCAGGCCGCTGCCAGCATTTTTAAGTTTTTTGCGCCCAAGCTCCTCATACCCGCATTATACGCAGTGAGGGACGTGCTTATTCCGGGCGCATAGATTCAGTGCAGCGTAACCTCTCCGCTTCCGAGCGCCAGGCGTTCGCCTCCGCGCTCTACAATGAGCTGAAAATCCCTGTCCACGCCGAGTACCGTGGCCTCAAAGCTCTCGCTGCCGCGGCTGACGCGCACGGACTTTCCCTCCATGCGGCAGCGGCGCGTATACTCCTCATAGAGCTCATAGCCGCCATTGAGCTCGCGCAGCACGGCCGCGGCTAGCTCCTCTCGGGCGAGCGCCGGCGGATTATCATAGAGCGCGGCGGCCGTGTCTAGGCCCTCCGGCACGGCAGAGACGTTTATCCCGATGCCCAGCGCGAGGCGCAGCCTATCCCCCGCCCTGTCCTCGGCGAGGATGCCGCAGAGCTTTTTGCCCTCCAGGAGCACGTCGTTGACCCACTTTATCCGGGTCTCGCGTCCCGTGAGGCCCTCGACTGCGCGGCACACGGCTACGGCGGCGCGCGGCGTGAGGGCTAGCGCCTCGCAGGCGCTGGCCGGCTCATAGAGTACGCTCATATAGAGCCCGCCCTCGGGCGAGGCGAAGGAGCGGCCCATGCGTCCGCGGCCAGCGCTCTGAGTGCCCGCTATCAGCACCGTGCCGGGACAGGCGCTCTCGTCTGCGAGCAGATCGGCGTTGGTTGAGCCGGCTGCGGGGACAAAGCGTATGTCATATTCGGGTACGAGGCCCTTCAGGTATTCTGTCTCAAACAAAAAACCACCCCGGACAATGGTAGCACCGCTGTCCGGGGCGAGTCAATAGAATTTACAGCTTCTTCACGAAGAGCGCGCGTATCGCGTTGAGCACGGCGAGGATCATGACGCCGACGTCGGCGAAGATGGCCAGCCACATATTGGCGATACCCAGCGCGACCAGCACGAGGCAGGCGAGCTTGATGCCGATTGCGAAGACGATGTTCTCATAGACTATGCGAAGGCACTTGCGGGAAATGCGTATCGCCTTGGCTATCTTGAGCGGGTCGTCGTCCATGAGCACGACGTCCGCGGCCTCTATCGCGGCGTCGGAGCCCATCGCGCCCATGGCGATCCCGATGTCGGCGCGGGAGAGAACGGGCGCGTCGTTTATGCCGTCGCCGACGAAGGCGAGCTTGGCATTGGCCGGCTTTTCGGCGAGCAGCTCCTCAACCTTGGAGACCTTCCCGGCGGGCAGGAGCTCGCCGTACACGCGGTCGAGCCCGAGCTCCGCGCCCACGTGCTCCGCGACGCGTTTGTCGTCGCCGCTGAGCATGACCGTCTCGCGCACGCCCGCGGCCTTGAGGGCGCTTATGGCCTCGGCGGAGCGCGGCTTGACGACGTCGCTTATGACGATGTGCCCGGCGTACTCGCCGTCTATGGCCATGTGGATGATGGTGCCGACGCTGCGGCAGTCTATGTAGTTGACGCCCATGGCGTCCATCAGCTTGCCGTTGCCGGCCGCGACCGCGTGGCCGTCGACCGTCGCGGTGACGCCCTCGCCGCTTATCTCGCGGATATCGGCGACGCGGCTGCGGTCAATCTCCCTGCCGTAGGCGCGCTGGAGGCTCCGGCTTATCGGGTGGCTGCTCGCGCTCTCTGCGAGGGCGGCGAATTCGACGAGCTCGGCGTCGGAGTAGGGGCTGTGGTGGATGCCGTTCACCTCGAAGACGCCCTTTGTCAGCGTGCCGGTCTTGTCGAAGACGACTATGCGCGTCTTGCTGAGGGTTTCAAGATAGTTGGAGCCCTTGACCAGCACGCCGGCCCTGCTCGCGCCGCCTATCCCGGCGAAAAAGCTCAGGGGTATGCTTATGACCAGCGCGCAGGGGCAGCTCGCGACGAGGAAGGTGAGCGCGCGGTATATCCAGGTCTCCCAGCCGCCGTCGAGGCCGAGGCCAAGCATGCGCACCAGCGGCGGTATCACCGCCAGGGCGAGCGCGCTGCCGCAGACGGCGGGAGTGTATATACGCGCAAAGCGGGAGATAAAGACCTCGCTTCTGGATTTGCGCGAGGAGGCGTTCTCGACGAGGTCGAGAATCCTGCTGACCGTGCTCTCGCCGAACTCCCTGGTCGTGCGTATGCGGAGCAGGCCGGACATGTTGATGCAGCCGGAGATTATCTCGTCGCCGGGCCCGACGTCGCGGGGAAGGCTCTCGCCCGTGAGGGCGGCGGTGTTGAGACTGCTCTCGCCCTCTATGACGACGCCGTCTATGGGCACCCTCTCGCCCGGCTGCACGACTATCACGGAGCCGACCTCCACGTCGTCGGGGTCGGCCTTTTCAAGCTTTCCGTCCGCTTCGACGTTGGCGTAGTCCGGGCGTATGTCCATGAGCTCAGAGATGCTGCGGCGCGATTTGCCGACGGCGCAGCTCTGGAACCACTCGCCTATCTGGTAGAAGAGCATGACGGCGACGGCCTCGGTGTAGTCGCCGCTGCCCTCGTACAGAGCGAGCGCTATCGCGCCTATGGTCGCGACGGCCATGAGGAAGTTTTCGTCCGTCACCTGGCGGTTCAATATGCCCCTGCCGGCCTTTATGAGTATGTCATAGCCAATCACGAGGTACGCGGCCATGTAACAGATAAAGCGCGGGACGCCCGTCACGGGGACGAAGCCCAGGCTTATCAGCAGCGCGGCGGA
>CALWYR010000160.1 GCA_944385805.1 uncultured Oscillospiraceae bacterium | reverse complement strand
TGTCCTTATAGCGCGCGAAGAGCTCCTCCACCTCGTCGGCGTGGGTGAGCTCGGCCTTGACAAAGGGGATTTTCTTTCCCACGATGTGCTCCACGCGGTGCACGGCCTCCTCGCAGGAGTTGCTGAGGTTGTCGGCGACAACGATGTCATAGCCCGCCTCGACGAGCTCTACGCAGGTGTGGCTGCCGATATAGCCGGCGCCGCCGGTCACGAGAATGGACATATTGAAATACCCCTTTCAAGTATTGAATACAGCTGGTTTGCGGCCGGATATCCCTCCGGCCAAAGCGTATTGTATACGCCTTCCATATAAAAAGAAATAGACGATATTATAAATTGTTTGCACTATCATCCGGCTCGCCGCCGCCCTCTACCAGCATCCTCACGCTGCCGGCGTATTCGCTGGGGGACATGCCCGTCAGCTGGCGGAAGCGGCGGGAGAAATAGTGCACGCTCTGGAAGCCGCACTGGGCAGCGATCTGCGTGAAGTTGTAGCGCCCGGAGCGTATCATGCGCCGCGCGGCGTTTATCCTCAGGCGGCCGAAGTAGTACATAACGCCGCCGCCGGTGCGCTCGTGAAAGAGCTTCTGCAGCTGGCTGCGGCCCACGTAGTTCTCGCGGCAGAGCTCCTCGAGCGAGAGGCTCTCGCCCAGGTGCCGCTCCATGTAGGCACAGACGCGCGCGAAGCTGTCGTCGGCGGCGGAGGCGGCGCGCTCGCGCTCGCCCGGCCCGGCCAGCCCGCGCGCAATGCGCACGAGCAGCTCCTCGAGCGCCGAGACGGCCAGCTGCTCGGCTCCGAAGGGCGCGCCCTCCCGCCGCTGCAGGGAGGTGCTGCCCGGGTCGTCGAGAGGCCCTGAGAAGGCCGCGCCGGACTCGGAGACAATCTGCGCGAGCAGCGAGCGCTCCGCCGCGCCAACGGCGGTGACGAGCCCGCGGAAGCGCTCCATGGCCTCCCCGCGGCAGTCGAAGCTGACTACTATGAGGTCGGGCGGGGAGCCGGGGGCGGCGAGGGCGTGGAATTCGCCCGGCGCGTGAAAGACCAGCTGCCCCTGCCTGAGGCTGAGCCGGCGCTCGCCGGCCGTGACGCGCAGAGAGCCGGAGTCGACGTAGACGAGCTCCCAGAAGTCGTGCGACTCGCCTCGGAAGGCGTAGCCGGAGGCGTATTCAAAGTAGTGCACCGTATAGAGCGCCGCCACGCTGAGCGGGCGGCGTGGGCGCAGCGGGGAGTAGTCCGCCATGCTCAGCCCTCCCCGCGCGGCGCGCCGCCGGAGTGGCTGCGCCGGTACTCGATGGGGCTCATGCCCTCCGCGCGCCGGAAGCTCTGGGAGAAATAGCTCGGCGAGGAGAAGCCCAGGATGCGCGAAATCTGCGTAAGCGAGTGGTCGCTGTTGGAGAGCAGGAAGCGGCTCTCCTGGATGCGCCTCGAGTTGAGGTAGTTGATGGGCGAGGTGCCGTAGGCCTTGCGGAAGGCGTGCACCAGGTAGTACTTGTTGATGTGGGCGAGCTCGGCGAGCTGGTCGAGGCTCAGGTTTTCCTTGAAGTGCTCGTCTATGTAGCGGCGCACGAGGTCGCACTCGCGGCTCTCGCCCTGGGCGGCGGAGGCGCTTGCGAGCGAGAGCTCGCTGCGGCGCAGCGCGCGCAGCAGTATGACCTCCAGCAGCCGCTGGCAGACAGCCTCCCAGCCCTCCTCGGCGGCGCGCGCCTCCTGGAGCATCAGCCGCAGGCACACGTTGACGGCCTCCCAGCCGCGGCGGAAGCGGGCCCGCACATAGCCGAGCTCGTCGGCGTCCATCTGCAGCCCGTCCACGCCGAGCACTATGTAGCCCAGGGGGCTCTCTGGCCGGCTGGTCTCGCAGTGGGCCACGCCGGGGTTGATTATAACGAGGTCGCGCGCCGCCACCCGGAAGCCGCCGTGGCGCAGCTGGAAGCTGCCCTCGCCCTCCATGACGAAGAACATCTCCGCGTGCCTGTGCGTGTGCAGGGTGGAGTTCCACTCGCGGCTGTACTGCGCCCAGGTGATATTCAGCAGCCTCACGCGCGGCGCGGCCTGCCTCTCGCGGGCGTCCTGTGTGATGTCAAAGCAGCTTGTGCTCACGCTCCCACCCCTTCACGGCGTTTTACTACATTATAACAACTCGCGGCCGCTTTATCAACGCCGGAAGTGTCCGGGCAAAGTGTACAAATCAGGCGGGGCCAAATAGGGCACTTTACATCAAAATAGCGTCCAAAGCAATAAATATAAAAAGGAGCGCAAGAAATGACTTGTTATAGTGTGAGAAAGCTTTATACTCTTAAATAGTGATGGCAGAGCTGTAATGTTCTGACATAAGCTTGCACAACAATTACCAAGGAGGAAAATGAAGATGAATGTGAAGAAGCTTCTGGCGCTCGTTCTTGCGCTGGCCATGGTCTTCGCTCTCGCCGCCTGCGGCGAGGAGCCCGCTCCCGCCGGCTCCGACACCCCGGGCGCTTCTGAGAGCACCCCCGCCGAGCCCGCCGGCACCATCAAGGTCGCCGTGCTCGAGAGCGCCTACGAGACCACGTACCCCGGCATGTGGCAGGAGGTCTGCGACGCTTTCACCGAGCTGACCGGCATCGCCGTTGAGCTCACCGTCGAGCGCAACCTTGAGGACGTCATCGGCCCCGCCATGCAGGGCGGCGATTACCCCGACGTTATCCACCTGGCCACCGGTCGTGATGCCGGCCTGACCGAGCAGTTCATCAAGGACAAGAACATCGCCGAGATTACCGACGTCCTCGACATGACCATCCCCGGCGAGGAAGTCACTGTCGGCGACAAGCTCATCGAGGGCTTCGTGAACGACAGCTCCGGCACCAACCCCTACGCCGACGGCAAGACCTACCTGGCTCCGATGTTCTACGCCCCCTGCGGCCTCTTCTACAACAAGGGTCTGTTCGAGGCCAACGGCTGGGATGTCCCCACCACCTGGGACGAGATGTGGGCTCTCGGCGATGAGGCTGCCGAGCAGGGCATCTCCCTCTTCACCTATCCTACCACCGGTTACTTTGACGCCTTCTTCTACGCTCTGATGTACGAGGCCGGCGGCGACGACTTCTTCTTCGACGCCACCCACTACGCCGAGGGCATCTGGGACACCGAGGAAGCTCAGGCCTGCTTCGACATCGTTGAGAAGCTCGCCTCCTACACCAACCCCATCACTCCCGCCCAGGCCAATGACGTCGACTTCACCATGAACCAGCAGCTCGTCCTCGACAACGAGGCTCTGTTCATACCCAACGGCACCTGGATTGTCAGCGAGATGGCCGAGGCTCCGCGCGCCGACGGCTTCGAGTGGGGCATGACTGCTCTGCCCGCCATCGAAGAGGGCGGCGACCGCTACAGCTACACCTTCTTCGAGCAGGCCTGGATCCCGGCCGGCGCCAGCAACATCGCCGACGCTAAGACCTTCCTCGCCTTCCTGTACAGCGACACTGCTGCCGACATCTTCGCCAAGGGCGGCGTCGTGCAGCCCATCACCGGCGTTGTCGATAAGCTCACCGGCGACAATCAGATTTTCTACGGCATCTATGACGACGGCGCCAAGGCAGCTCTCGGCTCCTTCGCCTCCTACACTTCCGTTGCCGGCCTCGGCACCGTCCGCGAGGTATTCTTCGATCCCGTGAACAGCCTCGTTTCCGGCACCATGACCCGCGACCAGTGGGTTGACAGCATCAAGACTGCCAGCGACACCATGCGCGCCAACCTCAGCTGAGACAGGCGTACATAATCCAGACATCTGGGGGACGTTGAGCGTTCGCTCATCGTCCCCCGTTCCAAATGCCGGATTTGTCAAAAGAGCCGCAATGTAATTTACAGATATCGCTCGGAAAGGAGCTGAGCATGTGAAAAGCAATAAACGCCGCACCGGATTCCTCATCCTGTGCGTGGCGCCGGCCAC
>CALWYR010000159.1 GCA_944385805.1 uncultured Oscillospiraceae bacterium | reverse complement strand
GGCCTGGGGGTCATACTGCTCGCCGTAGAGCTCGTGCGCGGCGTCGAGGGCGATAAGCATGTCGGTATATATCTCCTCGGTCATGAAGTCCCAGGGGCTGCCGCTGTCCCAGGAGGCGATGGCGGCGTGTAGGTCTACCACGCGGTAATGCCAGCCGTAGTCGTTGACGCCGTAGTCATATAGGTCGGCCATGTAGATGGGCCGGTAGCTGACGGCGCTGACCGAGGTCTCTCCGGCGGCGTCCTTGGTGAGCGTGACATTGAGCACGGCGGAGATGTCCGTATACTCGTCGTTCTGGCAGCTGAGCAGGTTGCCGAGGCTGAAGCAGACGAAGCCGCTCTCCTCGCTGCCGTCCTCAAGGGTGACGGTGCGCGTCTCCATGGGCTGCGGCACGCGGCAGTGGCCGCCGACAATGACGTCGGCGCCCGCGGCGATGAGGTGGTCGGCTATCTCATACTGCCCGTCGGAGGGCGTGGTGGCGAACTCCTCGCCCCAGCTCATGAAAACGAAGACCGCGTCGGCCCCGGCCTCCCTGGCCGCGGCGATGTCGGAGTCCATCAGCTCGTAGTCAATCTCCCTGCCGCCGCTGAGGTAGTCGACGGCGCAGATGCTGGCCGCGTACTCAAAGCCGGAGAGCGGGATGCTGTTGGTGTCGCAGGTGTAGGCGAGGAAGGCGACCCGGATGCCGTTTATCTCCGCCATGAAGCGGTTGCCGCTGGCGCTGCGCTCGTCCTCGCTGCGGTAGGTGCCCACGTGGGCGAGCCCGGCGGCGTCGAGGGTGTCGAGCGTGTGGTCTATGCCGGCCTTCCAGGAGTCGGCCAGATGGCTGGTGGCGGTGTTGACAAGGTCGAAGCCCGCGGCCTTTATCGAGCTCGCTATCGCGTCCGGCGAGCGGAAGAGCGGATAGGCCGTGTACTCGCTGCCCGCGCCGGGCAGGCTGGTCACCAGCGAGCAGACGGCGTAGTCGGCGCTGCCGATGAGGTCGGGCAGTACGCCGAAGATGGGCGTGTAGTTATAGCTGCCGTCGCTCTGCAGCGCCTCGTTGTTGAGGCCGGAGTGCATGACGATGTCGCCGCCGACGGCGATGGTGGCGCTGAGCTCCTGCGCGGGCTCGGCCGTAGCGGCGGGCTCGCTCTCCGCCGCCGGGGTCTCGGCGGCGGGCGGCGCGGAGGCGCTGGGCTCGGCGCTCTCCGGCGCGGCGGAGCCGGGGGTGGCCTCCGGCCTGTCGGAGCCGCCGAAGAGGCTGGAGACAAGCACTATTATGATGACCAGCGCGATGAGCATGGCCATAACTATCAGCATGGTTTTGAGCTTGCTGTTCATTCAACATACCTCACTTGGCTTGGTATAAGCTGCGTCGTACTGCATTATACCATGACGGCGCAGCCGTCGTGGTATAATGCGTCATCTTTTTCGGCTGCCCCGTCAGGGGCGAGAAAAAGGACTGAAATTAAAGTATAATATCCGCTCTGCGGATATTATACCACATATATTATAAATTGCAAATCCCCGCTCGCCGTGGTAGAATGGCCGCATGGAAGCATTGAAGAAAAACGACATATTCACCGCCGAAATAACCGGCCTCACCAGCGAGGCGCTGGGCGTCGCCCACATAGACGGCCGCGCCGTATTCGTGCGCGGCGCGCTGCCCGGCGAGCGCTGGCGCGTGCGCATAGTCAAGACCGGGGCCGTCTGCTACGGCCGCGGCGAGGAGCTGCTGCTCCCCTCCCCCGAGCGCGCCGAGCCGGCCTGCGGCCTCTACGGGCGCTGCGGCGGCTGCGCCTGTATGCACATGAGCTACGCCGCCGAGCTGGAGTTCAAGCGCCGGAAGGTCAACGACGCCCTGCGCCGCATCGGCGGCCTTGCGCTGGAGGTAGACGGTATCCTCGGCTCCGGGGAAATCACGGCATACCGCAACAAGGCGGTCTTCGCCCTCGGCAGCGGCGCCGAGGGGCCCGTCTGCGGCTTCTTCCGCGGGCGCACGCACGAGGTCGTCCCCTGCGAGGGCTGCCTTCTGCAGAGCTCCGCGGCCAACCGCTGCGCGCTCGCCGTGCGGGACTGGATGCGCGCAAACGGCGTGCCCGCCTATGACGTCGCGAGCGGCGAGGGCGCGCTGCGCCACGTCTTTGTGCGCAGCTCGCGAGATGGCGCGGCGGTCTGCTGCGTGGTGACGGCGCGGGGCCTCGGCTCCAAAACGGCTTCGCTGACGCAGGCCCTGCGCGCGGCCTGCCCGGAGCTCACCGGGGTGCTGCTCTGCCTCAACCGCAGCCGCGGCAACACGGTGCTTGCCGGCGAGTTTTACACGCTCTGGGGCGAGGCCGCGCTGTACGATACCCTGGCCGGACACCGCTTCGCCATCGCGCCGCAGGCCTTCTACCAGGTCAACCCTCCGCAGGCCGAGCGGCTCTACGCGCGCGCCGTGGACATGGCCCTGCCCGGGCCGGGCGGCACGGTGCTGGAGCTCTACTGCGGCGCGGGGACGATAAGCCTCTGCCTTGCCGGGCGCGCCGGGCGCGTTGTCGGCGCGGAGATAGTGCCCGAGGCCGTGGAGAACGCGCGCGCCAACGCCGAAGCGAACGGCGTGACGAACTGCGAATTCATCTGCGCCGACGCCGCCGAGGCCGCCGCGCGCTTCGCGGAGAGCGGCGAGCGCCCCGATGTCATAGTGGTCGACCCCCCGCGCAAGGGCATGAGCGAGGACGCCGTGCGCAGCTGCGCCGGCATGGGCCCCGAGCGCATAGTCTACGTCTCCTGCGATCCCGCCACCCTGGCGAGGGACGCCAAGCTCTTCGCCGCCCTGGGCTACGCCCCCCAACGCGCCGCAGCGGTGGACATGTTCCCCCGCACCAGCCACGTCGAGACGGTGATGCTTTTGTACCAACAAAAGCCTGACGACTACATAGATGTCGAGCTCGACCTGGATGAATTGGACGCCACATCGGTTGAGACGCGGGCGACTTATCGTGAAATCAGAGAATATGTGCGTGAGCAGAGCGGATTAAACGTTTCAAATCTGTACATATCCCAGATAAAGCGTAAACTTGGCATTGAGGTTGGTGAAAGCTACAATAAGCCCAAATCTCAAGGGACGAGAGTCCCCGTTTGTCCCTCTAATAAGGAGTTGGCAATCATTGATGCGCTGAAACATTTTAACATGGTTTGAATGCCAAAGTGCCGCTGGGCTTCGTTGAGTCCGGCGGCATTGGTTTATTCGGCTTTGGAGGCGGCTGACGCTCCCCTGCCCTTTATCGAATCCATTTTCTCCGTCACGTAGGAGAGGTGCTTGACCATCTCGGCCTCGGCGAGCATGGGATTATGCTGCTCGATGGCGGATATCACGGCGCGGTGGCTGGCGTTGACGCTGTCCCATTCGCGCTCGAAGTCGAGGCGGTTGAAGTGCTCCATGTTGGCGCGTATGACGGGCAGGACGGTGGAGATGGCGCTGTTGCCGCTGCTGACGGCGATGAGCTTGTGGAGCTCGATGTCCAGCCTTGTGCGTTCCTCGTCGCTCCCCGCGGCGTCGATGGCGCCGGCCAGCTCCCGCATTTGCGCCGTCTGCTCCGCCGTGGCGTTATGGGCGGCGTTTCGCGCGGAGTAGCACTCGAGCAGGATGCGCAGGTCCAGAAGGTCGCGTATCATCTTCTCCTTGTCCCCGGCGAAGGCGAGGCCCAGCGGGTCGTCGGCCATACCGGGGTTCTCGCGCACGAAGGTGCCCTTGGCGCGGCGGATCTCCAGCACGTTGCGCGAGACCAGGAGCTTCACCGCCTCGCGTATCGTCCCGCGGCCCACGCCGAACTCGTCGGCCAGCTCGAACTCGCTGGGTATCCTATCGCCGGGCTCGAACTCGCGCTGACGTATCATGTCGACTATGCTGTTGGCCACCTCGCTGGCCAGCGAGGAGCGCTTCGCCTCCGGCGCGCCGGGTATATAGGCGTCTGCGGGCATAAAGCCACCTCCGAACCTTGTATTACATCGTACGTCCAATTATAAATTCACCTCCCGGGTCTGTCAAGCAAAAGGGCGGCGCTTCACCCGGAAACGCCGCCCCCCGCGTCCTATGCCGATTGCTTATTCCTGCTCGGGCAGGAAGATGACCTTGCCGGCTCCCGCGGAGATCTGCTCGAAGGCAGCGTTGGCCGCGGAGAGCGGGAAGCGGTGGGTGATGACCTTCGTGAGGTCGACCTTGCCGCTCGCCACCATGTCGCTGAGGGCGTACCAGGTGTCCCAGATGCGGCGGCCGAAAATGCCCTTGATGGTCGCGCCGGAGTGGTGCATGGTCTTCATTATGTCGAAGCTGACGCGCTCGCCGGGGTGCGCGAGGAGCATGATCTTGCCCTCCTTGCGCAGGTAGTCGGCCATGTCGTCGTAGATGGCGCCCGCGCCGGAGACCTCGATGATAACGTCCACGCCGCCGCGCTCGCCGCAGGTCTTTTTGACTATCTCGTGCAGGTCGTCCTTCGTGGAGTTGACGCCGATCGCGCCGAGCTTGGCCGCGAGGCCGGCCTTGTAGTCGTTGATGTCCACGCCGATGACGGTCGCGCCGCTGGCGAGGGCGAGCTGGATAGCCATCTGGCCAATCGGCCCGCAGCCGTAAATCATGACCACGTCGCCCGCGCGGACATTGGCCTCGCGCAGGCCGAACATCGCGACGCCCGCGGGCTCAAACAGCGCGCCCTGCTCATAGCTGACGGCCTCGGGCAGCACGAAGCAGCAGTTTGCCGGTGCGGTGGCGTACTCGGCGAAGCAGCCGTCGCAGCTTATGCCGTAAATCTTGAGGTGCTGGCAGTTGTGCGCGTCGCCGGTGCGGCACTGGTAGCACTCGCCGCAGTAGATGTGCGTCTCAATCGCGACCTTGTCGCCGACCTTGATGTCCTTTACGGCCGCGCCGACCTCCTCGACGATGCCGCAGCACTCGTGGCCGAGCACGAAGGGATACTGCGCGCCGTATTTGTCGTTGAACTTCTCGCCGGCGGCGTTCCACTTCCAGCAGCTGTAGTCCGTGCCGCAGATGGCCGCGGCCTTGACCTTTATAAGCACCTCGTCGGCCTTGGGCTCCGGCTTGGGGATGTTGACGTATTCGACGCCGGGGGCGCGGTCCTTTTTAATGATAGCTCTCATGCTGTCTCCTCCATTTAATAATTCGCTTCAAGTGGCTTGTGTTGTACGACGTCATATGTTATGTCTGAATTATAGCCCCAAGCCGCGCATTTGTCCATACGGCGTATTATACAAATCTAAGGACCCGAAATTGTGCTCTCTGGCCAGTAAACTGGTGCTATTTCAATCGGATTGGCTGTAATGCACAATTTTTGACGGCGATAATTATGGAATATTACGTCTTGCAAAAGCCGGCTCAGCTGTGTATTATGAAGTCACTAACATACGACGTCATACAACAAAGCTGAAAGGAGCGTCCCGCCATGAATGAGAGCATCCGTGAACTGAAGCTGATGGCCAACACGATCCGCCGCGATATAGTAGACATCGCCTACAAGGCCCAGGGCCCCTCGCATCCCGGCCCGGCCCTCTCGTGTACGGACATCGTGACCGCCCTCTACTTCAATATAATGAAGGTCGACCCCGCCAATCCCCAGTGGCCCGAGCGCGACCGCCTCATCCTCTCTAAGGGCCACGCCTGCCCGGTTATCTACTCGGCGCTGGCCGAGAAGGGCTACTTCCCCAAGGAGTGGCTGGAGACCGTCCGCCGCGTCGGCAGCCACCTGCAGGGCCATCCCGACATGAAGAAGACGCCCGGCGTCGACATGACCAGCGGCTCGCTGGGCAACGGCCTCGCCGCCGCGCTGGGCATGGCCGTCTACCTCAAGCACGAGGGCAAGAGCTCGCAGGTCTACTGCATCCTCGGCGACGGCGAGATTCAGGAGGGCCTCGTCTGGGAGGCCGTGCTCGCCGCCCCGGCGCTGGGCTGCGACAACCTCACCGCCATCGTCGACTGCAACCACCTACAGAGCTGCGGCGCGGTGCCCGACATACAGGACGTGCCCGGTATGGCCAGAGCCTGGGAGGATCTCGGCTGGAACGTGCTCCGCTGCAACGGGCACAACATGGAGGAAATAGTCTCCACGCTCGAGGCCGCGCGCGACTTCCGCGGCAGGCCGACCGTCATAATGGCCGACACGGTCAAGGGCAAGGGCGTGAGCTACATGGAGTTCAACAACGACTGGCATCAGAAGGTACCCACCAAGGAACAGTACGAGCTGGCTGTTCAGGAGCTTGAGGAGGCGCGGATATGTCTGTAAAGTATGATACCATCTCCACGCGCGACGCCTTCGGCATCGCGCTTGTCGAGGCCGCCCGTGAATACCCCAATCTCTTCGCCATCGGCGCGGACACGACGAAGTCCATGGGCTTCAAGCCCATGATGAAGGAATTCCCCGACCGCGTTATCAATAACGGCATCGCCGAGCAGAACATGGCGATGATAGGCGCGGGCATCGCCGCCGCGGGCGGCAGGGCGGTCATCGCGACCTACGCGCCCTTCGCCTCCATGCGTATCTCCGAGCAGGTGCGCACCTTCATCTGCTACCCCGACCTGGACGTCAAGATAATCTCCGGCCTTTCCGGCCTCTCGGGCAACATCGAGGGCGTCACGCACCAGGGCCTCGAGGACATCGGCGTCATGCGCTCCATGGCGAACATGGTGATAGTCGTCCCCGCCGACGCCGCCAGCTGCACTATTGCCTCCCGCGAGGTGCTCAAATACACGGGTCCGGCCTATCTGCGCATCGGCCGCGGCGCGGTGGAGCAGGTCTTTGACTCGAGCTACAAGTTCGTCCTCGGCAAGGCCAACCTGCTCGACGCCGCCGGCACGGACGTCGCCGTCATCTGCAACGGCTGCGCCGTAGCCCGCGTGCTCCGCGCTAAAGCCCTCTGGGAAAACGCCGGGATCCATGCTAGAATAATAGAGATGCCGACCGTCAAGCCCATCGACGCCGAGGCCATACTCGCCGCTGCCCACGACTGCGGCCGCATCGTCACCGTCGAGGAGCACAATGTGATAGGCGGCCTGGGCAGCGCGGTCTGCGAGGTTGTCTGCTCCGGCGACGCGCCCTGCCTCGTCACCCGCGTCGGCATAGACGACATGTACACCGAGTCCGGCCCGCACGACCAGCTGCTGGATAAGTACAACCTCTCCCCCGAGCACATCGCCGCGGTGGTGAAGTCCGCCGTATAAGCCCGCCGAAATGAGAAGGAGACAAGAGAGATGATTTTGAGGTTCTTAAACAAGATTCCCGCGGGCATGATGGTTATCCCGCTGCTGCTCGGCAGCGTCCTCGCCACGGTCTTCCCGCAGGCGCTCGAGATAGGCGGGCTGACCACCGCGCTCTTCTCCAGCGCGGGCACGAACACGCTCCTCGGCGTACTGCTCTTCTCCATGGGCACGACGCTGCAGGTCAAGGACATGCCCAAGGTCTTAAAGCGCGGCGGCGTGCTGCTGCTCAGCAAGTTCGCCATCGGCGCGATACTCGGCATACTGGTCGGCAAGATATTCGGCGACGCGGGCTTCCTCGGCCTTTCGGCGCTGGCGATAGTCTCCGCCGTCACCAACTCCAACGGCTCCATCTACCTCACGCTGGTGGACGCCTACGGCGACGAGGCCGACTGCGGCTGCTTCCCCATCCTCGCGCTCAACGACGGGCCCTTCTTCACGCTGCTGGCCCTCGGCGCGTCCGGCATCGCTGAGATCCCCTTCATGAGCCTGGTCGCGGCCATAGTCCCGATCGCGCTCGGCATGCTCATCGGCAACCTCGACAAGGGTATGCGCGACCTCTTCGCGCCCATGGGCAACGGCATCATCCCGCTCATAGGCTTCGCCCTCGGAACTGGCATAGACCTCGTCGACGTGGTCAAGGGCGGCCTGCCCGGCATACTGCTGGGGATAATCACCGTCTTCGTCGGCGGCGGCTTTATCACCCTGTGCGACAGGCTTATCTCCCGCCGCCCCGGCTACGCGGGCTGGGCCGTCGCCACCACCGCGGGCAACGCCGTGGCAGTTCCCGCCGCCGTCGCCCTGGCCGACCCGGCCATGCAGGCCGTAGCCGGCGCCGCCACGGTACAGGTCGCCGCCTCCGTGGTCGTCAGCAGCCTCCTCGTCCCCTTCATCACCAGCTGGTGGGCCAAAAAGTTCGGCTGCCCAAAATTCCCCAAAGAGGGACAGACGTTCAAGGGATAAACAAATTGTAAAACTCTCCCTCCATATCAAAAAGCTCTGCTGACGTTTCAATGTCAGCAGAGCTTTTTTTATTTATTCTCCCCAAACAGCATATCGCTCAGTCCCTGCGACATGACGCCCGACCAGCGCTGAGTTGTGTCCTGCCGCGGATAGTTGTCACGCCATGCGTCGTAGGCGTCCTGCGTTATCTCACCGGACTTGAGCTTTTCGGCCTGCTCTGCCCACGCGCAGAGCATCTCGTGAAGCCTATCTGCGTCCTTCCCCGCGCGCGGGTCTACGTGCAGCGTGATGTCGCCTGCGTCGTTTGAAATCCGCAGGCCGTACAAGTCCTCGAGCGTGAACAGTGTGTGCATCAGGCCAACATAGGAATCGATGTCCGGCACGGACAGCGCCAGCGGCGAGACGTCAAGGACGTTGGCGAGCGCCTTCGTCAGCTCGGCTTTCGGCGAGCGCGTCCCGGACTCATACTGCGCCAAACGCACGTCCGCGGACTTTTCCGGGAAGCCCACCGCCGTCCCAAGATACTTCTGAGACAGTGATGCTGCTTTCCAGGGGCATTATTGGCTTATATTAAGAAATGGAAAGGTATAAGTATCATAAAATTTCGTTTCTTCATGATATTACCCCCTGATGCAGTCTGTTTTCCTGCATCAGGGGGTATTTTGTCTATTGTCCAGTTTTACCGGGGCGGTTCACTCTCCCGGGCGTGTTCTTATTTTTATCGCTCTGCGAAGCGCATAAGCATGGCGGCGGCCTGCGCTCTTGTGGCGGCGGCCTGGGGGGCGAGCGTCGCGGCGGTGGTGCCGGTGATTATGCCGTTCTGAATCGCCCAGAGCATGGCGCCGGCCGCCCAGCTGCTGACGCTCGCGGCGTCGGCGTAGGCGCTGAGTCCGCCGCTGACGGCGGGCTCGCCCGCGAAGCGGTATAGCATCGTGACGAGCTGCTCGCGGGTTATCCTCCCGTTCGGGTCGTTACCGTCGCTTATGCCGTTGGCCATCGCCCACGCGCGGGCCGTGCCCGACCAAGCGCTTCCGCTCACCGTCTCGCC
>CALWYR010000158.1 GCA_944385805.1 uncultured Oscillospiraceae bacterium | reverse complement strand
GCTTTGCTTGTTTTTTTTTTAATGATACGGCGACCACCGAGATCTACACTCTTTCCCTACCCGCCGCTCTTCCGATCTCTTTGGCGAAAACTGCGTTCGCTCCCTTGCGCCTCCTCTCAAAACCGGACCCGCTTCGCTGGGCTCCGGTTTTGTTGGAAGGGTTATGCGCAAAGTCCGCTCAACTCCGTTTCCGCCGCCGGCCTTCGGCCTTTGGCGAAAACTGCGTTCGCTCCCTTGCGCCTCCTCTCAAAACCGGACCCGCTTTGCTGGGCTCCGGTTTTGTGGGAAGGGTTGTGCGCAAAGTCCGCTCAACTCCGTTTCCGCCGGCGGCCTTCGGCCTTTGGCGAAAACTGCGTTCGCTCCCTTGCGCCGCCCCACAAAACCGGACCCGCTTCGCTGGGCTCCGGTTTTGTGGGGCGGCAAGGTTCGCTGCGCTCCCTTGCTAAGCGGTGAGGGAGGGAATGTCAAGGTGATGTGATAACTATTCAGAACTTCACCGGCTCGGGGTAGTCTACGCCGAAGGTTTCGCAGGTGACTTTTTTCATCCTCTGCTCGGCCTTGGGGCGGTCGTTGTAGTCGGTGGGGGAGGAGGCTATCTCGTCGACGACGTCCATGCCCTCGATCACCTTGCCGAAGGCGGCGTATTCGCCGTCGAGGTGGGGGGCCTTGTCGTGCATGATGAAGAACTGGCTGCCGGCGGTGTCGGGCATCATGCTGCGCGCCATGCTGAGGACGCCGCGCTCATGCTTGAGGTTGTTCTTTGAAAAGCCGTTGTGCTTGAACTCGCCCTTTATGCGGTAGCCGGGGCCGCCCATGCCGCTGCCCTGGGGGTCGCCGCCCTGTATCATGAAGCCGGGTATCACCCGGTGGAAGATGAGCCCGTCGTAAAAGCCCTGCTTGACAAGGCTGAGGAAGTTGTTCACGGTGTTCGGCGCCAGCTCGGGGTAGAGCTCGAGCTTGATGGTGCCGCCGCTCTCCATCTCGATAGTGACCTGCGGATTAGGCAATGTGTATCAATCCTTTCTATCTTTAATCAGCGCACCAGGCCCGCGGCGGCGGAGCGGACGCTTTCCTCGTCCATGCCGGGCCGCAGCTCGGGGCTGTACAGCAGCTCTATTATAGCCCAATCGAGGGGGCTTGGCCAGTCGATTTCGGTATGATACTGGTAAAATATACTCTCGGGGTGGTCGTAGGTGTCCTGCAGCAGGCCGAGGCTCTGGCAGAGCTCCTCTACTATGACGGCGTCGCGGTGCGACTGTTCCAGGTCGGTGCGGTAATATATCTCGCCGCGGGATATGACGCCGGAGTCCCACCAGACGGTGACATAGCCGTTATACGCCCCGCCGGCGGCCTCGGTCATGCCCTCGAGGTCGACGAAGCTGATGCTGAGGTTTGCCTCGTCCGGGCTCGCGGCCTCGCTGATGCCGGGGAAGCAGGCGACGGCGTTGAGCGCCGCGGCCAGGGAGGCGACCTTGTCGCGGTCGGCCTGGGTGGCCTCGCCGCTGATGAAGTATTTGACAGGCCCGGTCCATTTGAGCACCGCGTTGGGCGACTCGTTATATTCGGCGCTGAGGCCGACGGAGCAGAAGTAGTCGATTATCTCCGCGGCGCCGTAGCCGGAGGCGGTGATGTATTCGGGCTCGTCGGGTTCGTCGGTATCCTCGGGCTCACTGCCGCCGTTGACGGAGCGGTAGAGCAGCGCCGCGGCCTGCGCGCGGGTGAGCGTGGCCTGCGGGCGGATGGTGTTGTCCTCATAGCCGCCTATGAGGCCGTTGGCGTAGAGCGCGAGCACGCTGCTTCTGCATCCTTCCGTGATGCTGTCCGCGTCGGAGAAGGGCAGGGTGGTGCCGGCGGGATAGCCCAGGCCCAGCGCGGCGGCGATTATCTTGCAGGCCAGCTCGCGGGTGACGGGCGTGTTGGGCTCGGCGCGCGGGACGTCGTCCTCGCTTATCCAGCCGGAGCGGTAGGCGTTGTCCATCTGCACGCCGCCCCAGAAGCCCTCGGCCTCGCCGGTGTCGGCGCCGAGCATGCGAGCCGTCATCGTGACGGCCTCCGCCACGGTGACCGTGCGCTCGGGCTGGAAGGAGCCGTCCTCATAGCCGTTGAGGTATCCGGCGGCGACCATCTCGCCGACCTCCTCGTAGTACCAGCTGCCGGGCAGCACGTCCGTGAAGAGCACGGCTTCGGCCGCGGCGGCGTCCAGCCCGCCCTCCGCGGCTGTGTCCTGCACATCCTCCGCGGCGGCGGAGAGGCAGAGTGTGAACATGAGCGCACCGGCCAGAATGCCGGAGAGCAGCTTCTTCATGGCTGATGCCTCCTCAATAACGTTCTTTCATGGCGCGATCCATGTCGCGCTTGGCGTCCCGCTCGGCGGCGGCGTCGCGCTTGTCGTGGAGCTTCTTGCCCTTGCAGAGCCCGAGCTCGACCTTGACGCGGCCGTCCTTGAAGTAGAGCGAGAGGGGGATGAGCGTCGCGCCGTCCTGCATGACGCGGGCGTTGAGCTTCTGTATCTCGCGCTTGTGCATCAGAAGGCGCTTGGGGCGCATGGGGTCGCGGTTGAATATGTTGCCCTTTTCATAGGGGCTGATGTGCAGCCCGCGGGCGAAGAGCTCGCCGTCCTTGACGGTGCAGAAGCTGTCCTTGAGGTTGACGGTGCCGGCGCGGATGCTCTTGACCTCCGTGCCGAAGAGCTCGATGCCGGCCTCGTAGCGCTCGAGCACGAAGTAATCGTGGAACGCCTTGCGGTTTTGCGCTATTTGTTTGACGCCCTGAGCGCGAGCCACGGCATGTACCTCCATAAAAGTTTACGCTAAAGTATACCATACAATCCGTTAAAAATAAACCGGGGCGAGATTACATTTGTGTTTCATGTGCGAAGCGTAATAATGTACTGGAAAAATGCTAGGAGATGTGTTATTATGTATAAGCCAAAGTGCGACTTCAGGAGGTACGGTCAATGGCTTTTGAAAAGAAGATAGACGGAGAGACCCTTTACCACGGCATAATCGTGGATGTACATATGGACCACGCCGAGCTCGTCAACGGGGACATAGTCCGCCGCGAGGTGGTCGAGCACCCGGGCGGCGTGACGGTGATCCCGGTGGACGCGGACGGCACGGTCTGGTGCGTGCGGCAGTTCCGCTACCCCTTCGGGCGCGAGATGCTGGAGGTGCCCGCCGGCAAGCTGGAGAGGGGCGAGGAGCCCCTGCCCGCCGCCGAGCGCGAGCTGGGCGAGGAGACCGGGCTCGAGGCCGGGCGCATGGTCTACCTCGGCGCGTGCTGCACCTCCCCCGGCTTTTCCACCGAGGTGCTGCACATCTACCTCGCGCTGGAGCTCACTCAGGGCGAGGCCCACCCGGACGAGAACGAGTTCCTCAACGTGGAGCGGCACTCGCTCGACGCCCTGACCGACATGGTCATGGCCGGGGAGATAGACGACGCCAAGACTATCATCGCCGTGCTCAAGGCGCGGCGCTATCTGGAGGCAGAGGGATGGAGAAAAAAGTCCTGATTGTCGACGACGAACGCTCTATAGTCGACATACTCAAGTACAACATCGAAAAGGACGGCACCAGGGCCGTCTGCGCCTACGACGGGCTCGAGGGCCTGAACCTTGCGCGCAGCGAGGACCCGGACGTCATACTGCTGGACGTGATGCTGCCCGGTATGGACGGCTTCGAGGTCTGCCGCACCCTGCGCGCGGAGGGCAACAACGTGCCGATTATCATGATAACCGCCCGCGAGGACGAGACGGACAAGGTGCTCGGCCTCGACCTCGGCGCGGACGACTACATAACAAAGCCCTTTTCCATGCGCGAGCTGCTCGCCCGCGTGCGCACCAACATGCGCCGCGCGGCCAGTATGGTGCCGCAGGCCGTACCCGCCGAGAACGGGGACGTCTTCCGCGCGCGCGACCTCATAATCGACCGCACAAACCGCACGGTCAGCCGCGCCGGCCGCGAGATAGAGCTCACGCAGCGCGAATATGAGCTCATCAAGTACCTGGCCGAGAACCCCGGCCGCGTGATGAGCCGCGAGGAGCTCATGAGCGCCGTCTGGCAGTACGACTACTTCGGCGACCTGCGCGCTGTCGACGTGGCCGTGCGCCGCCTGCGCGAGAAGCTCGAGCCCACCCCCTCCGAGCCGCAGTACGTCATCACCAAGCGCGGAGTGGGCTACTACTTCGCACCCTGAGCCATGAACAGGAGCCTCTACACAAAGCTGGTCGTCATCATCCTCTTCCTCATCGTGGCGCTGATGCTCGTCGCCGGCGTCTTTCTCACCAGGGGAGTGCGCAGCTTCTATATCAACGACTTCTACGACAGCATGGCCGAGGTCTTCTCCTCGCGCGACTTCGCCGGCGACATTCAGGCCGCCGCGGCCGAGGACAACCCCGAGTACATGAGCGAAATCCTCGGCGTCTACGGCGGCCGACTTGGCATAGACGGCGGCACGAGGAACTACTATATTCTCTCCGGCGAGACCGGCGAATGGCTCGCCGGTTCCGTCACGCCCGAGATACAGATTGACATAACTCCAAACATAGTCACCGCCCTCGGCGGCGAGAACGGCGACGAGAGCGATCCAAACGCCAGCTATATGGACCTGGCACTGCCGATAGAAGGCGGGGACGAGGACTACATAGTTTACATAATTGACAACAGGGCCACCATGCGCAGTCTCACCGAGGCGTTGCTGAGGATAATTTTCGAGGCTCTGGCCGTCGGCCTCGTCATCTCGGTTTTCCTTAGCCTGCTGCTGGCCAAGACCATGATAGCGCCAATACAGGAGCTGACGCACGCGGCGGAGAAGGTCGCGGGCGGCGACTTCACCGACAAGGTGCAGAACAGCTCCAAGGACGAGATAGGCGTGCTCACGCGGACCTTCAACGACATGGCCGTGCAGCTCGAGGACACGCTCGACGACCTCAAGCGCAGCGAGCAGATGCGCCGCGAGTTCGTGGCCAACGTCTCGCACGAGCTGCGCACACCCATAACCGGCGTCAGGAGCTACGCCGAGACCCTCGCCTCCGACCCGGACATGCCGGCCGACACGCGCGAGCGCTTCCTCAACGTCATACTCAACGAGTCCGACCGCATGACAAAGATAGTGCAGGACCTGCTCACGCTCTCGCGCTTCGACGCGGGCAGCATAGAGTTTTCCTTCAACGAGTTCTCCTTCGAGACCTCGGTGCGCGACGTCTACAACGCCGTGCGCATGGAGGCGCTCTCCCACGGCCACGAGTTCACGCTGGAGACGGAGCCGGGAATCCCGCGCATACGCGGCGACAAGGCGCGCGTGGAGCAGGTGCTGATGAACATGGTTTCCAACGCGATAAAGTACACGAAGGACGGCGGGCGCATCGCCATCAAGGCGGGCGTGCGCGGCGGGGGGGACTGGTGCTCGGTCAAGGACAACGGCATCGGCATCCCGCAGGAGGACCAGAACAAGGTCTTCGACCGCTTCTACCGCGTGGACAAGGCCCGCTCGCGCGAGAGCGGCGGCACCGGCCTCGGCCTCTCGATAGCGCAGGAGATAGTCGTCCGCCACGGCGGGCGGATAGATCTCAAGAGCCGCCTGGGCCAGGGCACCACCATCACCGTCTGGCTGCCGGTGGAGGGGCCGAAGGATGCGCAGTGAGAAAAAGCGCCGCCTCAGGCTCAGCGGCCGCGCCATAGGCATATTGCAGGACATCGCCATCGTTGCGCTCATTGTGAGCGCGGTGCTCATGGCCGGCGGCCGCGCGGGCTTCGGCCTGAGCGAGAACCTGCCCGGCTACGCGGCCTTCACCCGCCAGGGCGACGGGCAGCAGGAGCCGGAGTACGGCGCCGCGGCGGAGCCCATGTGCGTCGTGGTCACGCCGGAGAGCGGCGTGCATGACACGGCCATGTACGATGCCAACGCGCTGGAGGAGGCGTACCGCCACTACAGCGCCGCCCTCGCCGAGGCGCTGGGCTCGGCCGGGGAGCCGGAGAGCGTGTCCGACGAGGAGTGGGAGGCCGCCATATCCGGGCGCGGCGTCTATTTTGACTACTACACCGACTGCCAGCTCTCGAGCTTCGCCATCTGGCTCGGCTCGGACATGGACGGGACGGCGGGGCTGCACTCGGCAAGGAGGCTGTGCCTCTCGCTCAGCGAGGACGAGGTCACGCTCTACTACTGGCGCAAGACCCAGCACGAGGCATACCGCTGCACTACCGAGCTGTCGGTCACCGAGCTGAGCGAGCGCATTGCCGGCTGCGCGCCGGACGGCTCGGCCTTTGCCTTTGAGCTCTATGAGGAGCTCGAGGGCCTCGACCCGTACATCGTGGTCGTGCCGGGCGAGATAGAGCTGCGGTCCATCGAGGGCGCCAACTCCCTCGACGCCGCCGATGCAGGGCAAATCATGTCGGCCTTCGGCATGAACTCCAACCTGGCCCAGAATTACACGGAGACCGACGGCACCGCCGTCTACCTTGAGGGCGAGACCACGCTGCGGCTGGGCAGCGACGGCCTGCTGCGGCTCAGCAGGGGCGGCGGGATCGCGCAGCCGACGAGGAAGCTCTCGCCGGCGGACGCCGTCCAGACGGCGCTCGACGCGCTCGACCGCACCGTGGGGCTCATAAACGGCGTCGCGGAGCTGCGCCTTTCCTACATCTTCTGCAGCGACGCGGAGAGCGGCAGCTATACGCTGCGCTTCGACTACGCCGTTGACGGCCTGCCGGTGCGCATAGCCGGGCGGTCCTGCGCCGCCGAGCTCAGCATCGTCGGCAGCGAGATCGTCGGCGCGGAGATTGCCTTCCGCAGCTACGGCTACACCGGCGAGACCGAGCGCCCGCTCCCCGCGGAGCTGGCCCTGGCCGTGGCGCGCGCGGAGGGCGGCGGGGAGCCGCGGCTGGAGTTCGTCGAGTCCGAGGGCTCGATAAGCGCGCGCTGGGAGATAGTCTAGCCGGCGCGGACAACAGAGGTACTAGCTTTATATGGACTCAGTCAAGGTCAAAAACTTAATAATACTGATCCTGCTGGCCGTCAACATCGTGCTTTTGAGCGTCTTTATAGCCGACACGGCGCGCGAACGCGACCTCTCCGGCGGCGCGGTGGAGGGCGTCGTCGCGCTGCTGGAGGAAAACGGCATCGCCGTCTCTCAGCGCGCCGAGCTCTCGGAGCGCTCGCTGCCGGCGCTCAGCGTCTCGCGCGACACGGAGCTTGAGCGCACTCTGGCCGCCGCGGTGCTGGGCGAGGTCAGCGTCAGCGACCTCGGCGGCAACATCCTGCGCTACTCCGGCGAGTACGGCATGGCGAACTTCCGCGGCACGGGCGGCTTTGAGATAGTCCTGCACGAGAGCCGCTACGACCCCGAGAGGCCGCTGGAGTCCGCGCGCAGCCTGGCCGCCGACCTGGGGCTCGAAACCATGCGCGAGCCGGGCCGCACCGACATCGACCCCGACACGCTGGAGGGCACCATCGAGCTCATCTGCGCGCTCGAGGACTCCGCCGTCGTCAACTGCCGGCTGAGCTTCACGTTCGCCGCCGGGCGCATAGTCACGGTCATCGGCACGCGAGTGCTCGACAACGTCGTCCTCTCGCAGGAGGTGCGCCTGCTCGACGTGCCCACGGTGCTGCTGCGCTTCCTGGGCCTGGTGCAGGAGGGCGGGCACGTCTGTTCGGAGATAAGCTCGCTCGAGCTCTGCTATATCATGACCGCCAGCGCCGCCGGGGAGGGGGAGCTGACGCCGGTCTGGCAGATAGCCACGGACGCCGGGGATTTCTACATCAACGCCGTCAGCGGCCAGGAGGAAAGCATTACTTGAATAATTGCAAATAATGTGTTAAAATACTTTGTTAGAATAAGTTCCGCAGGGACAAACTATCACCGCCGGGCCTGACCGGCGCCAATATCCGCGCCGTCACGCGGAGAATGGAAGGTGTTTGCGATTGGAAAAATACGTTATTCACGGCGGTAAGCCGCTGTACGGCGAGGTCGAGGTTTCGGGCGCGAAGAACGCGGCCGTGGCCATCATCCCCGCCGCGCTCATGGTAGACGGCGTCTGCCGGCTGGAGAACATCCCGCAGATAAGCGACGCGGACATGCTCCTCACCATCCTCGAGCACCTGGGAGCCAAGGTCCGTCTGGTGAACCGCAACACCGTGGACATAGACTGCACCAACGTGCGCTATACCGACGCCCCCTACGACCTCATGCGCAAGATCCGCGCCAGCTACTACCTCATCGGCGCGATGCTCGGCCGCTTTGGCGCGGCCAAGACCACCATGCCCGGCGGCTGCAACTTCGGCGTGCGGCCCATAGACCAGCACATCAAGGGCATGACCGCCCTCGGCGCGGAGGTTGACGTCTCCGGCGGCTTTGTCTACGCCAAGGCCATAGACGGCAAGCTCCACGGCACGAGGATCTACCTCGACAAGGTCAGCGTCGGAGCGACGATGAACATCATCCTCGCCGCCAGCATGGCCCGCGGCCGCACTATCATCGAAAACGCCGCCAAGGAGCCGCACATCGTCGATCTCGCGAACTTCCTCAACTCCATGGGCGCGGACGTGCGCGGCGCGGGCACCGACTCCGTCAAGGTCAACGGCACCGACTCGCTGCACGGCGGCAGCTACACGATTATCCCCGACCAGATAGAGGCCGGGACCTACATGGTCGCCTGCGCCGCCGCCGGCGGCGAGGTGCGCGTGAAGAACGTCATCCCCCGCCACCTGGAGAGCATCTCCGCCAAGCTGCGCGAGATGGGCGTCACCGTCATCGCCGACGAGGACTCCGTCGTCGTCAAGAGCAGCGGGTCGCTGCGCCCGGTGAGCATAAAGACCATGCCCTATCCCGGCTTCCCCACGGATATGCAGCCGCAGTTCGCCGCCGCGCTCTGCTGCTCGCACGGCCGCAGCGTGATAACCGAGGGCATCTATGACAACCGCTTCAAGTACATGACCGAGCTGCGCAAGATGGGCGCCAACGTCTTCGTGGACGGGCGCATCGCCAACATAGACGGCGTGGAGAAGCTCAGCGGCGCGCCCGTCGCCGCCTGCGACCTGCGTGCCGGCGCGGCCATGGTGATAGCCGGCCTCATGGCCGAGGGCGAGACCGAGGTCGAGGACATCCACTACATCGAGCGCGGCTACGAGAACTTCGTCGGCAAGCTCCGCGCCCTGGGCGCGGACATAGCGCTCGTGAACGCGCCCGACGAGCCGGAGACGGCCTCCGGCCCGCAGCTGGTGGGCTGATGCGCCTCACGGTATTCGCCAGCGGCTCCACCGGAAACTGCGCCCTCGCCGAGGCGGGGGACGCGCGCATACTTATTGACGACGGCATCTCCCTGCGCCGCCTGCGCGGCTTCCTGGCCGCCATGGGCCTGGGCCCGGACTCTCTCGACGGCGTGTTCATCACACACGAGCACCGCGACCACGTGAGCGGGCTCGCCGCGCTGTGCAAATGCCGCCCGCTGCCGGTTTACGCCCTGCGGCCCGTGGCCGCCCGCCTGGCCGGTATGCTGCCGGAGACGGAGGGCCTGCTGCGGCCCATACAGCCCGGCGGCTGCGTTGACATAGCCTCGGCGCGGCTGACGCCCTTTGAGACCAGCCACGACACGCCGGCCTCCGCCGGCTGCCGCATAGACTGCGCGGAGGGGGCGCTGGGCGTCTGCACCGACCTCGGCGTCGTCACCGACGCTGTGAGGGAAGCCCTCGCGGGAGTCAAGTGCGCGCTCATAGAGGCCAACCACGACGTGGGCATGCTCCTCGACGGGCCATACCCCGCGGCGCTCAAGCGCCGCGTCCTCTCCGAGCGGGGCCACCTCTCCAACGAGGCGAGCGCGGAGCTGGCCGTCTGCCTCGCGGAAAACGGCGCGGAGACCATTATCCTCGGCCACCTCAGCCGTGAGAACAACAGCCCCGGCCGCGCGCTCAGCGCGGTGGGCGGCGCGCTCGCCCGTGCGGGGTACGACATAAAGCTCATGGCCGCCCCGCCGCTGGGGGCGCTGAGCGCCGTATACCTCGAGAAATGCCCGGCATAAGCTTCATTTTTGTGGGAAAGATGAAGGAGCCTCACTTTGAGGCGGCCTTCGCGGAGTACATAAAGCGTCTCGGCGGCTTTACAAAGTGCGAGCTGCGCGAAATAGCCGAGCAGCGCCTGGGCGAGAGGCCCTCGCAGCGCGAGGTGGCCGCCGCGCTCGAACGCGAGGCGCGGGAGATAGAGCGCGCCATACCAAAGGGCGCTTATGTCTGCGCGCTGTGCGTAGAGGGCCCGCAGTGCGCGAGCGACGCCCTGGCGAGGCGTATAAGCGAGCTCGACGCGCGCGGCGTGGGGAGGCTGTGCTTCCTCGTCGGCGGCTCCTACGGGCTCGACGAGGGGCTCAAGGCCCGCGCCGACTGGCGGCTTTCCATGTCGGAGATGACCTTCCCGCACCATCTCGCGCGGGTTATGCTCGCCGAGCAGGTGTACAGGGCATTTACCATCAACGCCGGCAAACGCTATCACAAGTGACCGGAGAAAGGATACCCGCATGAGCGAACCAAAGCTTGAATGGGGCCGGGGAGAGATGCCCGGCGAGCTGGCCGAGCGCTGGCCCAGGGATGAAAACGGCGACTATGTCCCGGCTGCCTTCCTCACCAACTGCAGCCAGCTGGACATGGGCGACGCCATTGTCACCGGCGTGCTCGACAGCTGCGGCATACCATACTGCAGGCAATTCCCGCACTACGGCGGATTCGGCAATCTTATTCTCGGCATGAGCGCGGAGGGCGTGGATATCCTCGTCCCCGAGACCATGCTGGATGAAGCAAAGAATATATTAGAAGGAGAGTCCGAAGATGAGGAGCTATAAGGAAGAATACCAGTACTGGCTGGACAGCCCCGCACTCGACGAGGAGGAGTGGAAGGAGCTCTCCGCCATCGCGGATGACGAAAAGGAGATCGAGAGCCGCTTCTACGCGCCGCTCGAGTTCGGCACCGCCGGGCTGCGCGGCATCATGGCGACCGGCCTCAACCGCATGAACGTCCATGTCATCCGCTGGGCGACCCAGGCCTTTGCCGAGGTGGTCAGGGCCGAGGGCGAGGAGGCCATGAAAAAGGGCGTCGTCGTCTGCTACGACTGCCGCCTCAACTCCGCGCGCTTCGCCCACGAGGCCGCGGGCGTGATGGCCGCCAACGGCGTACACGTGCGCATCTTCGACGAGCTGCGCCCCACTCCCGAGCTGAGCTTCGCCGTGCTGCACTACGGCGCGCAGGCCGGCATCAACATCACCGCCAGCCATAACCCGCGCGAGTACAACGGCTACAAGGTCTACTGGTCCGACGGCGCGCAGCTGCCGCCCCAGCACGCCGCCGCCGTGGCCGAGAAGATGGGCGAGCTCGACCTCTTCAAGGACGTGAAGCGCATGGACTTTGAGGAGGCCGTCAAGGCCGGGTTTATCGAGGTCATAGGCGCCGAAACCGACGAGGCCTTCCTCGCCGAGGTCATGAAGATGTCCGTCAACTCCGCCATCGTGCGCGAGGTGGCCGACGATTTCAAGATAGTCTACACGCCCTTCCACGGCGCGGGACACAAGCTCGTACCCGAGGCGCTGCGCCGCCTGGGCGTCAAGCACCTCTATCCCGAGCCGAAGCAGATGGTGATAGACGGCAACTTCCCCACCGTCAAGAGCCCCAACCCTGAGAATCCCGAGGGCTTCTACCTCGCCGTCGACCTCGCCAAGCAGGTGGGCAGCGACCTCATAATAGGCACCGACCCGGACAGCGACCGCGTCGGCACCATGGTGCGCGGCGCCGACGGCGAGTACCGCACCATCACCGGCAACCAGATGGGCGTGCTGCTGCTCGACTACATCATCAACGCCAGGAAGGCCACCGGCACCATGCCGGAAAACCCCGCCTTCCTCAAGACCATCGTCACCACCAACATGGGCCGCGAGGTGGCCGAGCGCAACGGCGTGCACGTGGACGAGACCTTCACCGGCTTCAAGTTCATGGCCGAGAAGCTCGCCGAGTACAAGCGCGACGGCTCCTACAGCTACCTGCTCGCCTACGAGGAGAGCTACGGCTACATGGTCGGCGACTATGTGCGCGACAAGGACGCCGTCACCGCCAGCATGCTGATAGCCGAGATGGCCGCCAGCTACTTCAAGCAGGGCATGACCCTCGCCGACGCGCTCGAGGCGCTCTATGAGAAGTATGGCTACTTCGGCGAGCTCACCATGAACCTCGTCATGCCCGGCCTCGACGGACTGGAGAAGATGCGCGCCATCATGGCAAAGCTGCGCGCCGAACCCCCGAAGGAGGTCGGCGGCGAGGCCGTGCTCGGCATGCGCGA
Source organism: uncultured Oscillospiraceae bacterium (assembly GCA_944385805.1). Lineage (GTDB taxonomy): Bacteria > Bacillota > Clostridia > Oscillospirales > Oscillospiraceae > Scatomorpha. The sequence continues at coordinate 25,396 of CALWYR010000158.1, read as the reverse complement.
CTACCAGAGCGGCACCGTCTCCGTTGCCGAGCTCGGCGTCGTGGGCAAGACGCCGATTGCTGGCAGCAACGTGCTCTACTTCGAGCTGGCCGACGGCACCGCCTTCATCGTCCGCCCCAGCGGCACGGAGCCCAAGATAAAGGTCTACATCCTCGCCCAGGGCGAGAGCCGCGCCGACTGCGACGAGCGCATCGCGCGCTACAAGGCCTTCGCCGAGAGCATACCCAACCTGGCGTAAAGAGATAATCGACCCGACCGGGCCGGGGCGGCGCAAGCCGCCCCGGCTCTCAATCCGCGCAAAGGACGCGTTACCCTATGAAAGAATACTTACAGCTCTTCTGGGCCTTCATGAAGGTGGGGGCCCTGACCTTCGGCGGCGGCTACGCCATGCTGCCGATACTCCAGCGAGACATCGTCGAGCACTACAAGTGGGCGACCGAGGAGGAGGTCATGGACTACTACGCCATGGCCCAGTGCCTGCCCGGCATCATCATGGTCAACACCTCGACCTTCATCGGGCAGCACCGCAAGGGCACGCTGGGCGGCTTTGTCGCCGGATTTGCCTCCACGGTGCCGAGCCTCGTCATCATCACGGTGATAGCCATGTTCCTCACCCGCTTTGCCGAGTACCCGGTGGTGCAGAACGCCTTCGCCGGCATCCGCGCCTGCGTGGTGGTGCTCATTATCAACGCGGTGGTCAAGCTCTGGAAGAGCGCCATCGTCGACTGGAAGGCGCTCGTGATAGTCTTCCTGCCCGTCTTCGCGCTCAGCGCCTTTACCAGCGTATCGCCGATACTGCTGGTCGTGGCCGCGGCCGTGGCCGGCATAGTGATAACCCTCGTCTCCGACAGGCTCAAGAGGGGAGGCGAGGCGAAATGACTTACGCCATGCTTTTGCTCGAGCTCTTCTGGGAGTTCCTCAAGATAGGCGTCTTCGCTGTCGGCGGCGGCATGGCCACGCTGCCCTTCCTCTACGACCTGGGAGAGAAGACCGCCTGGTACACCAGCGCGCAGGTGCTCGACATGCTGGCCGTCAGCGAGAGCACGCCCGGCCCCATCGGCATCAACATGGCCACCTACGTGGGCTACACCGTCGGCGGAATCCCCGGAGCCATCCTCGCCACGCTCGGCACCATACTGCCCGGTATCATCCTCGTGATTGTGCTGGCCAAGTTCCTCGAGAAGTTCCGTGACAACCGCTATGTGAACGCGGCCTTCTACGGCCTGCGCCCGGCCTCCACGGCCCTGATAGCCGCCGCCGGCATCGGCGTGCTGGGCGAGAGCCTCTTCAACCTCACGCTCTTTGAGCAGACCGGGAACCTTGCAGACTTCTTCTGCGCAGGGCCCATCGTGCTCGCCGCCGTCATCTGGGTGATGACCAACCTCATCAAGAAGACCAAGAGCTGGCACCCGGTGGTGTATATAGCCGCCAGCGCCGTAGTGGGCATAGTGTTCAAGCTCGGCGGCGCCTGATGCGCCGCGCCGCAGGCGCGTTATTTCAGCCTTAATGAGGGACGCCCTCCTTTGCCGCGGCAAGGGAGGGCGTCCCTCAGGCTCCTGACGGCGCGCCGCGGGGCTAGGCCAATACCAGGGGCGACGCGAAATACGCGAACAGGGCCGAGAGGGCGGCGCTTATGACGCGGCCGGCGAGGTGCCGCTTCAGGCCCAGGCCCGCGGCGGCGGCCGCGGTCTGCATGTGTACCGAGACGCCGCCCCAGCCTGTCATCAGCGCGGCTATGGCGAAGCTGGCGCGCGTGGGCGAGCAGCCGCGCAGGGCGCTGATGCCGCCGCCCAGCTCGAAAAAGCCGGTCAGCAGCGCCCTAGCCGCGCCCAGCTCGAGGCCGCAGCGCGCGGCCAGCGCGCCGTAAAGGCGCACGAAGAGCCCCGAGGCGTCGAGCACGCCGCAGAGGGCGGAGAATATCACGACGAAGCCGCAGACCTTGAGCATGTTCCCCACCGAGGCCGTGACCGCGCGGGCGAACGCGCCGGGGGCCGGCTCCGCGGCGGGCGGGGCCGGCAGGGAGGGGCCACCGCCGCCGCGCAGCAGGAGCCCCGCGCAGAGCGCCGCCAGCGCGTGGCAGGCGTAGAGCGCCATGCCGGCCTTCGCGCTGCCGAAGACGCCCACGCCCGCCGCGCCGACGAGGAAGGCGGGGCCGGAGTTGTTGCAGAACCCCAGCAGCCGCCCGGCCTCGTCCCGGCTTATCAGCCCGCGCCCGGCGAGGTCGGCGGCGGACGCCGCGCCCAGCGGGTAGCCGCCCAGAAGGCCCATGCACAGCGCCGTCGCCGCGCAGCCGGAGACGCCGAAAACGCGCATGAGCGGCGCGAGAGCGCGGCCCAGGCGCTGCGGCGCGCCCAGCTCCGAGAGCGCCGAGCTCAGCACGAAGAAGGGAAAGAGCGAGGGGATTATCGCCTCGCCGCAGGCCGCGAGGCCCGCGCGCACGCCCTCGGCCGCCTGCGGTGACCATATCAGCAGCGCGGCGAGCGCGGCGGCGCAGAGCGCGGCGCGGCAAAGTGTACGCGGCATAGCTATCACCCCGGCAAGTCTATGCGCCCGGTGGGCGCCATATACTCGTCTCATGGGGGTGGGAGTATGCCAAAGGGCGAAAAGCTTTCGCGTCTCGCGGCGGAGCTCGCCGACCGGCTGGAGCTGCCGGCGGGGACGGCGGGCGTCATGCGCCTCACGCTGCTCGGCGGCGGGCGCGCGCTGGTGGAGAACCACCGCGGCATAGCGCTGTGTACGCGCGAGCGCGTGGAGGTGAGGACGGGCGCGGGCCTCGTGCGCATAGACGGCGAGGCGCTCTCCCTCGATGCGCTGGACAGGGAGGCCCTGCTGGTCACGGGGCGCATACTCTCGCTGGAGCTGCTCTGATGCGCGCGGCGGAGTTCATGCGCGGGAGCGTGCGCGCCGAGATAAGCGGAGTGGAGCCGGAGCGCTGCCTAAACGCGCTCACGCTATCGGGGATAGCCTTCCGCGAGGCGGTGAGCGAGGACGCCTTCACGCTGCGGCTGAGCCTCGATGCGCGCGACGCGGCGGAGGCTGCAAGGATAGCAGAGCGCAGCCAGTGCGCTCTCAGGCTGCTGCGCGAGAGCGGCGTGCCGGCGGTGCGGCGGCGTCTCAGGCGGCGCGCGGCGCTGCTGGCCGCGGCCGGGCTCTGCTTTGCCCTGCTGGCGGCGGGCTCGCTCTTTGCCTGGGAAATAGACGTTGTGGGGGAGGAGAGCGTGACAGAGGGCGAGATACGCCGCGCGCTCGCCGCCTGCGGCGTCTATCCGGGCTCATTCTGGCCGGGCTGGGACGCCGACGCGGTGTGCAACCGCCTGCTGCTGGAGCTGCCGGAGCTGAGCTGGGCTGGCTTGAGCGTGTCCGGCTCGCGCGCCGAGGTGCGCGTGCGCGAGCGGATAGAAAAGCCGCCGATCGTCTCCGAGGAGCCGCCGGGCGGGCTCTTTGCCCGCAGCACGGGCATAATAGAGCGCATGGAGGTGCTCGCCGGCGCGCCGCTGGTGAGCGAGGGAGAGGCCGTGGTCGAGGGCGAGGCGCTGGTGACGGGCGAGCTGCCGAGCCCGGTGGGGGAGACCAGGTACGTCCGAGCGCAGGCGAAGGTCACGGCGCGCACCTGGCACGAGCTCAGCGCCTGCGCGCCGCTGGAGTACAGCGCGCTTAGCGAGGCGGGGACGAGCATGCGCTGGGCGCTGGAGATTTGCGGCAGGCGCGTGAATTTTTTCTTTGGCAGTAGCCAAACCCCGCCCGGCTGTGGTAAAATCATTACGGAGTATCCGCTGCGCCTGGAGGGCGTCTTCACCCTGCCGCTGACGCTCATACGCGAGCGCGTCCTGCGCTATGACGCCGCGCCCGCGGCGGCGGATACCGAGGCTCTCACGGCGGAGCTCTCCGAACAGCTGCTGACAGAGCTGCGCCGGCGGCTCGACGGCGGCGAGGTGCTCAATTACAGCGTCAGTGCCGCGGAGAGCGGCGGCGCGCTGTACGTCACGCTGCGCGCCGAGTGCCGCGAGGAGATAGCAGTATACAGGCCCGCAACGGGTTCCTAGATAGAAAGGACAGTGCAAATGATAGAGAGGACCCTGCCGATAGACCGCATGGAGAACGTTATCAGCGTCTTCGGCTCCTTTGACCAGAACCTGCGCATTATCGAGGCTGAGCTCAACGTCACGGTCACAGATCGCGACGACCAGCTGCGCATCGCCGGCGAGGCCGAGGACGTGATGGCCGCCGAGAAGGCGATAAACGGCCTGCTGCAGCTCGCCAGCCGCGGCGAGGCCATAGACGCGCAGAACGTGCGCTATATCCTCAAGCTCGTCGGCGAGGGCCGCGAGGCCAAGATAGGCGAGCTCGGCGGCGACGTGGTCTGCATCACCGCCAAGGGCAAGCCGATAAAGGCCAAGACCCTCGGCCAGAAGGCCTATGTGGACGCGATTGAGAAGAACACCGTCACCCTCGGCATCGGCCCCGCCGGCACCGGCAAGACCTACCTCGCCGTGGCCGAGGCCGTGGCCGCCTTCCGCAGCGAGAAGGTCAACCGCATCATCCTCACCCGCCCGGCGGTTGAGGCCGGCGAGCGGCTCGGCTTCCTCCCCGGCGACCTGCAGAGCAAGGTTGACCCCTACCTGCGCCCGCTCTACGACGCCCTCTTCGAGATGCTGGGCCCGGAGACCTATAACAAGTACCTCGAGCGCGGCAACATCGAGGTCGCGCCGCTCGCCTATATGCGCGGGCGCACGCTCGACGACAGCTTCATCATCCTCGACGAGGCGCAGAACACCTCCCGCGAGCAGATGAAGATGTTCCTCACCCGCCTGGGCTTCGGTTCGCGCGTGGTAATAACCGGCGACGTGACGCAGATCGACCTCCCGCGCGACAAGGTGAGCGGCCTCAAGGAGGCCATGCGCGTGCTCAAGGGCATAGACGACATAGCCATATGCCGTCTCACGGGCGCGGACGTGGTGCGCCACGAGCTGGTGCAGAGGATTATCGAGGCCTATGAGCGCGACGACAAGCGCCGCGCCGACGAGGCAAGGAAGTTCAAGCCCGCAGCGGGCACGTTTCGGAGGAAGACTTGAATTACGCCACTAAGATGACGCTCCCCGCGGCCCGGCGCAGCCTCGTGGAGCTGCAAAGGCGCGAGTTCGCGCTGCGCCACGCTGCCGGCGCGCTGGAGTTCGACGCCGACACCCTCGCCCCGCCGGAGAACAAGCTGGCCCGCGCCCAGACCCTCGGCGTGCTGAACGAGTCGGCGCTGGAGCTGGTGAACTCCGCCGAGGGCATCCGCCTGCTCGACTACCTCGAGGAGCACCTCGACGCCCTCTCCCCGCCGGAGAAGCGCAGCGTCTATTTGCTGCGCCGTTCCGGCGAGATACTCAGGCACGTGAACCTGGAGGAGTACCTCTCCTTCCGCAAGCTGGCCTCGGAAGCCACGGCGGCCTGGGGCCGCGCTCAGGAGGCGGACGACTTTTCCGCGCTCGAGCCCTGGCTGGGCCGCCTCTTTTACGCCGCTCGGCGCATAGCGCAGCAGTGCGCGCCGGAGAAATCCGCCTACGACTTCTGGCTGGACAACAGTGAGGAGGGCCTCAACGAGGCCGCCTGCGAGAGCTTTTTCGGCGAGATACGCGCAAAGGTGCTGCCGCTGCTCTCTCGGGCGGAGGGCCTGCCGCGGCCGGATACGGGAATACTGGCTCTGCGCGTATCTCCGCTCAGGCAGCAGCGCATCGCCCACTTCAACATGGACGCGCTGGGCGTGAACCGTAATCGCTGCCGTCTCGCGCTATCCGACCACGCCTACACGGTGGCCTTTTCCAAGTACGACGTGCGCATCTGCACGCGCTACATACCGGAGAGCTTCACCACCAGCCTCTACGGCGTCATCCACGAGTGCGGCCACGCGCTCTATGAGCTCAACACGGGCGAGACGCTGCAGTACACCCGCCTGGGCGAGGGGGCCAGCACCGGCGTTCATGAGAGCCAGTCGCGCTTCTTTGAGAACATGGTCGGCCGCTCCAGGGCCTGGACGGAGTTTATCTGGCCCGTGCTGACGGCCAATATCCCCGAGCTCGCCGATAGAGAGCCGCGCGAGCTGTTCCGCGCGGTCAACGCCGTGCGGCGCACGCCGCTGCGCGACGAGGCCGACGAGCTCAGCTACTGCCTGCATATAATGCTGCGCTACGAGCTCGAGCGTGACATCATGAACGGCGAGCTCAGCGTGCGCGACGCGCCGGCCGCCTGGAGCGAGCTGAGCGAAAAGTACCTCGGCTGCGCCCCGCGCAGCGACGCGGAGGGCATATTGCAGGACCCGCACTGGGCGGCGGGACAGTTCGGCTACTTCCCGACCTACGCCCTGGGCACGGTCTGGGCGGCGCAGTTGATGGCGCGCCTGCGCGAGAGGGAGGACGTGGACGAGGCCCTGCGCCGCGGCGACCTCTCGGAAATAAACGCCTTCCTCAACGATGATATATGGCGCCACGGCGCGCTCTACGCGCCCGGGGAGCTCATGCGCCGCGCGCTGGGCGGAGGCACGGACGTGCAGTGCTACGCGGACTATCTCTCGGACAAGCTCTCCGAGGTCTATGGGGTGTGAGATATGCAGCTTAAACTGAGTCTCAGCCGTGAAAAGCGCGGCCTCGGCCACGAAAACGCCCGCGCGCTCATACTGCGCGCCGCAAAGCGCGCCCTGGCCTGCGAGGGCGTGGACTGCCCCTGCGCCCTCAGCGCCATGCTGACGGACGACGAGGGCATCCGCGCCATCAACCGCGAGTTCCGCGGGATAGACGCCGCAACCGACGTGCTGAGCTTCCCCATGAACGAGCTCACCCCCGGGAGCTTCGACGCCGCCGACTGTGAGCGCGACCTCGACACGGGCTGCGTCCTGCTGGGCGACATGGTCTTCTCGCTCGAGCGCTGCGCGGCCCAGGGCGAGGAGTTCGGCCACGGCTTTGAGCACGAGCTCATGTACCTGGCAGTGCACAGCGCGCTGCACCTGCTCGGCTACGACCACATGGACGAGGGCGAGATGAAGCGCGAGATGCGCGCGCGGGAGAAGGAGATAATGGCCGGACTCGAGCCCGGCAGGCCGGAGGAGGAGCTGTGAAGCGCGCGCCGCTGATGGTCCTGCTGAGCTATGTGCTCTGGGGCCTGCTGCCGGTGTTCTGGAAGCTGCTGGCCGACGTGGACAGCTTTTACGTCCTCGCCTGCCGCGTGGTCTTCTCGCTCGCAGTGAGCGCGGCGCTGCTGCCGGCCACGCGCGCGGTGGGTAAGGCGCGCGAGGCCTTGCGGGACAGGCGCCTCGTGGGGCTCATGTTCGCCTGCGGCGTGCTTATAAGCTTCAACTGGGGCGTGCTCATCTACTGCGTCGCCGCCGGGCGCGTGCTGGACGTGAGCCTCGCCTACTACATCAACCCGCTGCTGGCCATCCTCGTGGGCTTCGTCTGCTTCAAGGAGAAGCTCACGGCGGCGCAGTGGATATCCTGCCTCATCGCCGCCGCGGGCGTCACCGCGCCGATGGTCATGGCGGGCGAGTTCCCCGTCCTTGCCGTGCTCTGCGGTCTGTCCTTCGCCGTTTACGGCGCGGTGAAGAAGACCGCCGACATCCCCGGCGAGATATCCACCTTTATGGAGACACTGCTGGTTTCGCCCTTCGCCCTCGCCTTCATCATCTGCGCGGAGCTCAACGGCGGGCCCATAGCCACAGGCCTCGTCTCCGGCTGGCGCCTGCTGCTCCTGCCCGCGGCGGGGCTCGCCACCTTCGCGCCGGTATTTTTATACTCCGCCGGCATCCGCGGCACCAGCATGGGCCTCTCGGGCGTGCTGATGTACATCAACCCCACCCTGCAGCTGCTGCTCGGCCTCCTCTATGGGGAGGAGCTCTCGCCGGATATGCTCGTCACCTTTGTATGCGTCTGGACAGCGACGGTGATTTATCTCATAAGCGGCGCAAGGCAGAGAAAAACAGCGGCGGATACCGCCGCTTTGGAGGAATAATATGACCAAAAACGCCATGATTACCATAGCCGGCCGCCCCAACGTCGGCAAGAGCACGCTCACCAACGCCCTCGTGGGCGAGAAGATCGCCATTGTCTCCAACAAGCCTCAGACCACGCGGGGGAGGATAACCGGCGTCGTCGCGAGGGGGGAGACGCAGTTCGTCTTTATGGACACGCCCGGCTTCCACCGCGCGCGCACGCGCCTGGGCGAATACATGGACAAGGTGGTGCGCGAGAGCGTCGCCGACGTGGACGCCGTCGTGCTCGTCGTGGAGCCCATAGCCTCGGTGGGGAAGCAGGAGGAGGAGCTCATTCGCCAGATAAGGAACTCCGGCGTGCCCGCCGTGCTGGCCGTAAACAAGATAGACACGGTGGAGAAGCCGGAGCTGCTCTCCGTCATAGCCGCCTACGCCGCGGCGATGGACTTCGCCGCCATCGTGCCCATCTCCGCCAGGCGCGGCGAGGGCCTAGACGCGCTCATGGACGAGCTGGAGAAATTCGCTGAGGAGGGCCCGCACCTCTTTCCCGACGACGTCTTCACCGACCAGCCCGAGAAGCAGCTCTGCGCCGAGATTCTGCGCGAGAAGCTGCTCTGGTGCCTCGAACGGGAGGTGCCGCACGGCACCGCCGTCGTGGTCACGCGCTTTGAAGAGCGCGAGGACGGCGTTATTGAGCTGGACGCCACGATATACTGCGAAAAGGCCAGCCACAAGGGCATCATAATAGGCAAGCAGGGGGCCATGCTCAAGAAGATAGGCGAGATGGCCCGCAAGGACATGGAGACCCTGCTCGACACGAAGGTCTATCTCCAGACCTGGGTAAAGGTCAAGGAGAACTGGCGCGACTCACAGTCCCTGCTGCGCAACTTCGGCTTCAGCGACACCAACAGGTGAGTGAAAATGACCCGCCGCCCGGAACAGCCGGGCGGCGGGTTTTCGCGCCTATTTTTTCTCCGACCAGCCCAGGAGCAGGGAGGAGTTGATAATCACCAGCACGCTGCCGGCGTTGTGCACCAGCGCGCCCACGACCGGGCCGAGCACGCCCGGTATGGCGAGGCCGATCGCCAGGAAGTTGAGGCACATGGAGAAGGCTATGTTGAGCTTTATCGTCCGCATCATGCGCCGGCTCAGGCGCAGCAGGTGCGGCAGCTCCGCTATATCGTCGTTCACCAGCGCGATGTCGGCCGCGTCGATGGCGATGTCGCTGCCGACCCCGCCCATGGCTATCCCGGCGTCGGCCTTCTTGAGCGCCGGCGCGTCGTTGATGCCGTCGCCTATCATGCAGACCCCGCTGCCGGCGGACTGGTATTCGTCAATATACCTGAGCTTGTCCTCGGGAAGGCAGCCGGCGTGGAGCTCGTCTATGCCCACGCCCGCGGCGATGCTCCCCGCCGCGCCGGGGTGGTCGCCGGTGAGCAGCACGGGCGTGAAGCCGGCGGACTTGACGCCGGCGATGGTCTCCGCCGCGTCGGGGCGCAGGGTGTCGGCGAGGGCGATGATGCCCGCCGCGCGCCCGTCCACGGCGATGAAGGCGACGGTGGAGCCGTTCTCGGTCGCCGCGGCGGCCTCGCTCAGCAGCTCCCCGGGTATCATCGCGCCGCGCCCTTCGAGCAGCTCGCGCCGCCCGGCCAGCACCTCGCGGCCCGAGACGGAGGCGCTCACGCCCTTGCCGGGCAGCATTGCAAAGCCCTCGCTCTCGGGTATGCCTCCCCCCGAGGCGCGGCGGCAGGAGACTATGGCCCGGCCCAGCGGGTGCTCGCTGCGCGACTCTGCGGCGGCAGCGAGGGCATAGAGCCCGTCGTCGGAAAGGCCGTCGAGGCAGCTTTTAACGCTCACCACGCGCAGCTCGCCGCGCGTGAGGGTGCCGGTCTTGTCAAAGCAGACGCGCTCCACGGCCGCCAGGCGCTCGAGCGCGTCGCCCTCGCGCACGAGGAAGCCGTGCTTTGTGGCGTTGCCTATCGCGGCCATGATGGCCGTGGGCGTGGCCAGCACCAGCGCGCAGGGGCAGAAGACGACGAGGATGGTCACAGCGCGGATTATCTCGCCCGTGACGGCCCAGGTGACGGCCGCCGCGCTGAGGGCGATGACCACTATCCAGGTCGCCCAGCGGTCGGCGAGGCCGACTATTTTGGCCTTGCCGGCGTCCGCGCTCTGCACCAGGCGCAGCATGCGCTGGATGGAGCTGTCCTCGCCCACGCGCTCGGCGCGCATGTCAAAGCTGCCGAAGCGGTTGACGGCGCCGGAGCTCACCTCGTCGCCCGCGCCCTTGTCCACGGGCAGGCTCTCGCCGGTCATGACGCTCTGGTCGACGCTGGTGTCGCCGGAGATTATCACGCCGTCGACGGGGATGGTCTCGCCGGGCAGCACCCGCAGCGTGTCGCCGGGCCGCACCTCCTCGGCGGGGATGAGCTCCTCCGTCCCGGAGGCCGTCACGCGCCGTGCCGTCTGCGGCGTGAGCTTCACCAGCCGCTCTATGCCCGCGCGCGCCCGCGCCACGGTCAGGTCCTCGAGCAGCGCTCCCAGCTGCATGATAAACGCCACCTCGCCGGCGGCGAAAATCTCGCCCGTGGCCACCGAGGCTATCAGCGCCAGCGAGACGAGCACGTCGGCCTTGATGTCAAAGACCGTTATCAGGCCCACGACGGCCTCGAGGATGATGGGTACGCCGCAGAGGACTATGGCCGCCCAGGCCGGGTCGACGGGCAGCTCAAATACCCTGAAAAGGCTCAAAAGCAGCGAGACGCCGCCGACGATGAGAAAGGCTATCTCCCTTTTTGTCCCGCCCCATTCGCCGACGGACTCCAGCGCGCCCGCGATTTTATACCTCAATTCCCTCATTTTCAACACCTCGTATACCTATAGGGGTATGGGTATATGATAGCCTATACTAACGCGCTTGTCAAGCCCGATTGGCGCGCTGATACTTGACAAGAGGCGCGGTTTATGATTCAATATAGCGCAAAGGAGTTTTGCATCAGCTATGGACGACGGCTCATGTAGTCACCGAACCGAATATGCTATGGATCGGCGCGCGCGCCCGTTTTCAACGGGGGCGGGCGTTTTTGTGTTCTTTTTCGGGGGGCAAATAAACTTAATTCAGCATACCAAACCCTTTCTACTTAATCAGGAGGTCAATCAACTTGGACACCACATTAATCTGGCAGCTTGTACTTCAGGTCGTGCTCATCGCGTGCAACGCGTTCTTCGCCTGCGCCGAGATCGCGGTCATATCCGTCAAGGACGCGCGGCTCGACCAGCTGATTGCCGAGGGCAGCAAGTCGGCAGTCAAGCTCAAGAAGATGACGGAGCAGCCTGAGCGCTTCCTCTCCACCATACAGATTGCCATCACACTCTCAGGCTACCTTGGCAGCGCCGCCGCGGCGACGAACTTCGCCGGCATGATGGCTGAGGGCATCATATCGCTGGGGCTCGACGTCAACCTCGGCGTGCTCACCAGCATCTGCGTGGTGCTTGTCACCATCATCCTCAGCTACTTCACGCTCATCTTCGGCGAGCTCGTGCCAAAGCGCCTGGCCATGAAGAACCCCGAGGGCGTCTCGCTCAAGCTGGCCGGCATGCTCTACGCCATCTCACAGGTCTTCAAGCCCATCGTCAGCCTGCTGAGCGCCTCCGTCAACGGCGTGCTGCGCCTTATCGGCGTAGACCCCAACAGCGAGGAGGACGAGTACAGCGAGGAGGAGATACGCATGATGGCCGTCGCCGGCAGCCAGAAGGGCTCTATCGGTGAGGAGGAGAACGAGTTCATCCAGAACATCTTCGAGTTCGACGACCAGAGCGCCGAGGCCTTCTGTACCCATCGCACGCAGATGAGCGTGCTATGGGCCGACGAGGGCACCGCCGAGTGGGAGCGCGAGATTTTCTCCTCGCGCCACTCGCTATACCCCGTCTGCCGCGACACCACCGACAAGGTCGTCGGCATCCTTGACATCAAGGACTACTTCGCCCTCGATGAGCGCAGCGCCGAGCGCGCCATGGCCGAGTGCGTGAAGCCGGCCTACTTCGTGCCAGATTCCATCAAGGCCGACGTGCTCTTCGAGCGCATGCGCCGGCTGAGAAAGCGCATCGCCGTGGTGCTCGACGAGTACGGCGGCGTCACCGGCATAGTCACCATCAACGACCTCCTAGAGCTGCTCGTCGGCGACCTGGAGGGCGAGGACGGCGGCAATGTCAAGGTAAGTGAGCTTGACAAGAGCGCGGATGAGGGCGGAAGCGAGCTAAATTAACAGATTATTGATAAATAATTCCGCTTCCGGTGCTATCATTTATCCGTGTGATAATACCGTCTTCAATGGCGTTGAAAGGTGATAGTATGCGGGAGAAATTGGCAAGATTCATGGCGGGGCGCAACGGGGTTGACCAGCTGGGCCGAGCCATCTCTGTAGCCGTACTCGTGCTCTTCTTAATATCGCTGCTGACTCGCGACCGCATCAGCTCCGTTTTCTTCCTGCTGACAGTGGCCGGCATAGTCTATATGTACTTCCGCGTGCTCTCCCGCAACACGGCAAAGCGCCGCGCGGAGAACTACGCCTACCTCAGCCGCACGGCCAGCATCCGCTCCTATTTCCGCAGCCTGGGCGAGCGCTGGCGCCAGCGGCGCGACTACAAGTTTTTCCGCTGCCCGCAGTGCCGCACGCTGCTGCGCGTGCCGCGGGGCAAGGGCAAGATAAAAATAGTCTGCCGCAAGTGCGGCAACTCCTTCATCCGCAGCACCTGATGTTTGGCTACGTTATCGCAAACCCGGACGCGCTCACGCCAGAGGAGCTCGCCCGCTACAAGAGCTGCTACTGCGGGCTCTGCCGCGCGCTGAGGCTGCGCCACGGCTCCCTCTCGCGCATGACGCTCACCTACGACATGACCTTCCTCGTGCTGCTCCTGCAGAGCATGTATGAGCCTGAGGAGGAGAGCGGCACGGAGCGCTGCGTCGCGCACCCTATGCGCGAGCACGCCTGGAGCGCCAGCGCCGTCACGGACTACGCCGCGGACATGAACCTGGTGCTGGCCTATCAGAACTGCCTCGACGACTGGCGCGACGAGCGCCGCGTGCTCAGCCGGGCGGAGGCCGCGCTGATGAAGGGGCGGTACGAGCGCTGCCGCGAGCAATATCCGGACAAGTGCGCCTTTATAGAGAGCTGCCTCAATGAGCTCTCGGACATAGAGCGGCGCGGCGAGACGGACCCGGACGCCGGGGCGCGCTGCTTCGGCCGCCTGATGGGCGAGCTCTTTGCCTATTCCCCCTCCGACGGGGTCTGGGCGCCCAGGCTCCGGCGCTTCGGCGAGGAGCTGGGCGAGTTCATTTACATCATGGACGCCGTCCTCGACCTGCCGGAGGACAGGAAAAAGGGCAGGTACAACCCCCTTGCCGCTTATGCCGACGGCAAGAGCGAGGAGGAGTTGCACAGCACTCTCACCATGCTGATAGGAGAGTGCGCGGCGGTGTTTGAGCTGCTGCCGGTTGTGCGCGACGCGGGCATTATGAGGAACATACTCTATTCCGGCGTGTGGCTGCGCTACAACGCCGAGCAGGACCGCAGGCATGGCAGGAAGGGAGAAAAAGCCGGTGAACCGTGACCCGTATGAGGTCCTCGGCGTCTCGCACGACGCCACCGACGAGGAGATAAAAACAGCCTACCGCACGCTGGCCAAGAAGTACCACCCGGACCGCAACCCGGGCAACCAGGCCGCGGCGGAGAAGATGAACGAGATAAACGCGGCCTATGACGCCATCAAGTCCGGCGAGGCCCGCCGCGGCTCCTACGGGGCGGGCGGCCCTTACAGCGGCTACGGCGGCTCGCAGCAGCAGTACGACCCCTGGGGCGCCTGGCAGCAGGCCTGGGGCGGCTACTCCGAGGGCTACGGCCAGTCCAACGAGAGCAACGAGGTGCGCGCGGCGGAGAACTATATCCGCGCCGGGCACTTCCAGGAGGCGCTCACAGCCCTCTCGCAGGTGCCTCAGGCGGAGCGCGGCGCGCGCTGGTACTATCTGGCCGGCGTGGCCAACTCCGGCATGGGCAACCGCATAACCGCGATGGAATACGCGCAGAGGGCCGTGCAGCTGGATCCCAACAACGGCGAGTACCGCCAGTTCCTCGACGAGCTGCAGTACGGCGGCACGGTCTATACCACGCGCACCAGCGGCTTCCCGCGCGCCGGCGGCGGCATGGGCGGCATCTGCCTGGGCCTCTGCGCGCTGGAGCTGTGCATGGGCAGCGGCTGGCACTTCTGCTGGATGTGAGGCTGAGATGGAGCTGAAGGACTTTTTCGCGGCGCATCCGCGCTGCGCGCTGGGCTTTTCCGGCGGCGCGGACAGCGCCTATCTGCTTGCCGAGGCGCTGCGGCTTGGAGCGGACGTGCGGCCCTACTTTGTGCGCACGGCCTTCCAGCCGCGCTTTGAGCTCGAGGACGCCGGGCGCGTCTGCGCGGAGCTCGGGGTCCGGCTGCAGGTGCTCGACTACGATATACTCGCGGTGCCGGGGGTTAAGCCCAACCCCCGGGACCGCTGTTATTTCTGTAAGCGCGCCATCTTCTCGCTGATACGCGAGCGCGCGGCGGCGGATGGCTATGACACCGTTATAGACGGCACCAACGCCTCCGACGACATAGCGGACAGGCCCGGCTGGCGCGCCATCGCCGAGCTCGGCGTGCTCAGCCCGCTGCGCGAGTGCGGCATAACGAAGGAACGCCTTCGCGCCCTTAGCGCGGAGCTGGGCCTTTTCACGGCCCGTAAGCCCGCCTATGCCTGCCTCGCCACGCGCGTGCCGGAGGGCATGGAGATAGAGCCTGAGGCCCTCAAGCGCGTGGAGGGCGCGGAGAGCGCGCTCGCGGCGCTGGGCTATACGGATTTCCGCGCGCGGCTCACGCGCGAGGGCTTCGCGCGGCTGGAGCTGCCGGCGGCGCAGATAGTACGCGCGGCCGCCGACAGGGAGCGGATAACGACGGCGCTGGAGCCGTACTTTACGCGCGTGACCTTGGATTTGAAGGGGAGGTAAGGGATGAAAAAGCAGGCTGTACTGGATATTCTCAGGGAGGTCGAGTCCGGCGCGCTCAGCGCCGACGACGCCCTCACCAGGCTCAAGCTGGAGCCCTTTGAGGACATGGGCTTCGCCAAGGTGGACCTCCACCGCGAGCTGCGCCAGGGCGTTGCCGAGGTCATCTACGGCCAGGGCAAGACGCCCGAGCAGATAGCCGCCATCACCGGCTCGCTGATACGCGGAGGCGAGGAGGTGGTGCTCATAACCCGTATTTCCAGCGAAGCTGCGGCCTATGTGGGGGAGAAGTACAGGATTAACTATGATCCACGCTCCAAAGTGGGGATTGTGGGTGAAATACCCGAGCCGGACGGCAAGGGCACCATTGTCGTCGCAACCGGCGGCACGACGGACATCCCCGTGGCCGAGGAGGCGGCGCTGACCGCCGAGTGCCTGGGGAATAAGGTCAAACGCCTCTACGATGTGGGAGTGAGCGGCATCCACCGCCTGCTCGACCACGCGGAGGACATCATGACCGCGCGCTGCATCGTGGCCGTGGCGGGCATGGAGGGCGCGCTGCCGAGCGTGATAGGCGGCCTCGCCGACTGCCCAGTGATAGCCGTCCCCACCAGCGTGGGCTACGGCGCTGCCTTTGGCGGCGTGGCGGCGCTTTTGAGCATGCTCAACTCCTGCGCGAGCGGCCTCTCCGTCGTCAACATAGATAACGGCTTCGGCGCGGGCGACCTCGCCAGCATGATAAACCACCTGTGAGGCGCGATATGAAGATACTTTACCTGGACTGCCACATGGGCGCGGCGGGCGATATGCTCACCGCCGCCCTCCTGGAGCTGCTGCCGGAGGCGGAGCGGCGCCGTTTCATCGAGCGCGTCAACGCCCTCGGCATCCCCGGCGTGCGCGCCGAGCTGCTGCCTGACGTGAAGTGCGGCATCACGGGAAGCCGCGTCGCCGTCACTGTCCACGGTGTGGACGAGGAAGGGCCCGGCGGGCACTGCCATCACCACGAGCATGAGCCCGGCCACTGCGAGGCCCATCCCGGCTGCGGCCACCGCGGCCACGAGCACCCGCATGAGCACGGGCATCCGCGGCCTCACGGCCATCACCACCGCACGCTGGCCGACATCACCGCGGTCATAAACGGGCTCGACATACCCGAGAGCGCCAAAAGCCGCGCCGCCGGCGTCTACGCGGCCATCGCCGGCGCGGAGAGCCGCGTACACGGCAGGGAGACGGGCGAGGTACACTTCCATGAGGTCGGCGCAATGGACGCCGTGGCCGACGTGGTGAGCGTGAGCCTTCTCGTTGAAATGCTCGCTCCGGAGCGGATAGTCGTCTCGCCCGTGCGCACCGGCTACGGCACGGTCAAATGCGCGCACGGCGTGCTGCCGGTGCCCGCCCCGGCGACGGCTCTGCTGCTTGAAGGCGTGCCAGTCTTCGCCGGCGACATCGCCGGGGAGATGACGACCCCCACCGGCGCGGCGCTCATAAAGAGCCTGGCCGACGCGTTCGGGGAAATGCCGCCCATGAGCATGGAGCGGATCGGCTACGGCATGGGCAGCCGCGACTTCCCCGCCGCCAACTGCGTGCGCGCCATACTGGGCGAGAGCGCGGAGAAGGCTGAGGAGGCGGCGGAGATATTCTGCACCCTTGACGACGCCACCGCGGAGGACATCGCCTTCGCGCAGGAGCTCCTTATGGACGCCGGGGCGCTCGACGTCTACACCGCCGCCGTGGGCATGAAGAAGGGGAGGCCCGGCACGCTCCTGAGCTGCCTGTGCGCCTGGGAGCGGCGCGAGGAGTTCGCGCGCCTTATCCTAACGCACACCCCCACCCTCGGCGTGCGTATCTACGCGCCCGAGAGGATGAAGCTCTCGCGCAGCGTGCAGACGCTGGAGACGCGGTACGGCCCCGTGCGCGTCAAGCGCGCGAGCGGCTATGGGATAGAAAAGGCCAAGCCCGAGTACGAGGACCTCTCCCGCATCTCCCGCGAGACCGGCCGGCCCATAACCGTGCTGCGCCGGGAAATTGAAAAGCTGATATAGGCAATAAAAAAGGAGGCCCGCCGGGCCTCCTTTTTATTGCCGCGTAAACTCGCGCACGGCGTTTTTGTATCTCACCGGGTCGGCTATATAGCTGAGCCCGTGCCCCGCGCCGGGGAAGGTCTCGAGCCTGTGCGGAGATGAGCAGGCCGCGGCGATTTCCCGGGACATGGCGCAGGGGACAAAGCGGTCGTCCTCGCCGTGGATGAGCAGGATTGGTATCCCGGCCTCCCCGACGGCCCCGAGCGCGTCCGCGCCGCTCAGGCTGAAGCCGCCGAAGAGCCGCGCGGCGAGGCGCACAAAGGGCATCAGCGGAGCGGCGGGGAGGCGGAGGCCGGCGATAACCTTGCGGATTATCGCCTCCGCGCTCGTATAGGGGCTGTCGGCAATTATGCCGCGCACGCTGCCCGACAGCTCGAGAGCGGAGGCCATCAGCACCGTGGCCGCGCCCATGGACACGCCGGCGAGGTAGATGGGCGTATCCGGCCCGAAGCGCAGATACGCGTACTGCGCCCAGCTAAGGCAATCGTATTTTTCCCTCGCGCCGAACGTGATTACATGCCCGCCGCTTCTGCCGTGAGCGCGCTGGTCGACGGCGAGGACGTTCATGCCCAGCTCGCGGGCGAGGGCGTGCCCGCCGCAGAAGTCGCGCACGGCGGCGCCCCGGTAGCCGTGCATCTGTATCTGCAGCGGAGCTCCGTCGCGCAGATGGTAGTATCTCGCGCGCAGGCTGACGCCGTCAAAGGCGCTGACGCGCACCTCCTCGAAGGGGACGGCCTCCATTTCACGGATGAGCGAGAGCATGTATTCCCGCTTTTCCCGGTACTGGCTGCCCGAGGGGATCGCGTCGTCCCGCGTGCGCAGCAGCCGCGGCGAATAGAAGGCCGCGAGGAAAATCAGGAAGTCGAGTATAAGGCAAAGCGCCGCCGGCGCGGCCGCCGCCCAGAGTATTGGCATATCTCCACCCCACGGAAAGGTGAGGCGCGGGCTGTCCGCGCCTCACGCTTTATTTCAGCGCCTGCTGCTGCGGCGCCAGATGCGCTGCTCCTCAGCGGCCTTTATGAGCCCCTCGCGGAAGTCGGGATGGGCGAGGTTAATCAGCATCTCGGCGCGTTCCCAGCTGGAGCGGCCGGCGAGGTTGGCGACGCCGTTCTCGGTGGCGATGTAATAGGCCTGGCTGCGCGGGGAGGTGATGATCTCGCCGTTGAAGTGGGGGACGATGTTGCTGCGGCGCACGCCGTCCTTGCCCACGCGGGAGCTGGCCACGCATATAAAGGCCTTGCCGCCGCGGCTCATCGCGGCCCCCGTGAGGAAGTCCACCTGGCCGCCGGTGCCGGAGATGTGCCGGAGCCCGGCGCTCTCGCTGCTTATCTGGCCATAGAGGTCGACGGCGACGCAGCTGTTGAGGGAGACGAAGTTATCCATGCTCGCTATCACCTGCGGGTTGTTGACGTAGGCAATCGGCAGGGCAATGACGCCGGGGTTCTCGTCGAGCCAGTCGTAGAGCTCGCGCGAGCCGGTGGCGAGGCCGAGCACGCCCTTTCCGGGGAAGATGGCCTTGCGCTTGTTGGTGAGCTTTCCGGCCTTGTAGAGGTCGAGGAAGCCGTCGGTGCACAGCTCGGTGTGCATGCCGAGGTCCTTGAGGTCGCTCTGCGCGAGGATGGAGCCGAGGGCGTCCGGCGTGCCGCCTATGCCCAGCTGCAGCGTGGCCCCGTCGACGATATAGGGCAGGACGTTGTTGGCGATGGCGATGTCCTCCGGCGAGGGCGTCTTGTGCCCGACGGTAGGCACTTCGCTCTCATGCCCCTCTACCACCATGGCGACGTCGGAGATATGTATGCTCTCGTTGTAGGCGCCGTAGATTTTCGGCAGGTGCGGGTTTATCTCCAACACTATCTTGTCCGCGCGGCCAATCATGTCCAGCGACGTGCCGGCGGAGACGGAGAAGTTGAAGTAGCCGTGCCTGTCCATTGGCGTAGCGCAGACGAAGGCCACGTTGACGCGCAGGAACTCGCGGTGATACCAGGCGAGGTTGCGGAAAATCATGGGGGAGAAGTAGGCCTCGCCCCTGTCCATGAGCTTGCGCTCATAGCCGGAGCTGTGCCAGGAGTTGTAGCAGAAGTGCTCGCCGGAGGGGTCGCACTCGACGGCCTCAATGGGGCCGTACATTATCTGCCCGCGTATTTTGACGTCCCAGAGCTCGTCGCGCCGCCTGGCGAGGGCGGCGTCGCAGAGCTCGGCGAAGGTGGTGCCGTTGCCGTACTCGACCCAGTCGCCGCTCTTTACCAGCGCGGCGGCCTCTTCGGGCGTGCCAAGTTTGCTCTTGTATTCAGCGCTGAAGTCCATAAGCTGCCTCCGATTATAAGATTCAAGTCCACAGAAATTATACCCGAAGCCGGGAGCAAAAGCAAGGATTTTGCCGGTGATAGATTTTTTCTATGGACCGCTTCGTTATCAAATATTTAACAAGGCCATGCGGACGGGGTATAATCGTTACAGCTAAGATATTGAGCGCCTGTGAAATACAAACCGAACCGGTTAGAAAATGGAGGAGAACATGAGCAAACAGTATCCCAACCTGATGAAACCCCTCAAGGTCACCGAGAGGCTCACGCTCAAGAACCGTCTGAGCGTCGCGCCCACGGGCAGCTTTTTCCTCATGTACGGCGAGAAGGGCGACTACACCTTCAACATGATGGACTACCTCTGCGAGAGGGCTCTAGGCGGCTTCGGCCTCATCATGCGCACCGAGAAGGTCCCCGGCCCGCTGCTTTTTCCGCGCTGGACAAATTGACAATAGCAGTTGACGCGCGGGCGGATAAGTAGTATAATACTCACAACATTATTGTCAGATTAACAGCGAACTGAGCTCCGGGTGCGGAATTGCGTTGGAATATGGCTGGCGCAGCGCGCCGGGCTTTTTTGCTATCTGGGGATAAATTGGTTTGACCACAATCTGATTAGAACAGGGGGGTAAAATTTTGCGGGACCTGAAACATATGATTGAGTTCGAGGAGCTCCTGCGCTCGGCCAACAACGAGATGGTCAAGGCCGCCTGCGCCGAGGGACGGCTCGCGCTCGCGTACAACTGCTCGCACATACCGGAGGTGCTGCTCGACGTGCCCGGCTGCTTCGGCGTGCGCCTGCGCGCGCCCGGCTGCGTGAGCCCGGACATGGCGACCTACTACATGACTAACCGCTCATGTCCCTACTCCAAGAGCATCCTTGAGCGGGCCTTCGAGGGCGGGTACAACTTCATCGCCGCCCTGCTGGGCCAGGAGTGCTGCACGACGATGAACCGCATGGAGCAGTACTTCGACTACTGTGAGCTAATACCAAACGAGAAGTTCTTCGTCTCCTGCCTCGACATGCCCATCAACCGCAGTGAGTGGCACGAGGGCTACTATGAGCGCCAGCTCAGGCAGAAGGTGGTCGAGCCGCTCGAGCGCGTCTACGGCGTGGACTTCTCCGACGCCGCGCTCACGGCCGCCATAGAGCAGCACAACGAGCTCTGCCGCGTCATTAACGCCATGGGCGAGCTGCGCAAGGCGGAAAACCCGGTCATAACCGGCTATGAGTTCGCCGTCATGCAGCTGTGCAGCCTCACCTGCCCCAAGGACAAGCTGCTGCCCCTCCTGCGCGAGACGCTCGAGGAGCTCAAAACCCGCGAGCCGGAGCCGAAGCCCTGGTTCCGCGCGCGCGTCATGGTTGTGGGCTCGGAGATAGACGACCCCGAGTTCACGAAGATGCTGGAGATGGCCGGGGCCATAGTGGTCGCCGACCGCTACTGCTTCGGCACCATGCCCGGCCGCGAGGAGATAGAGGTGGGCGAGGGGGAGACGCCGCTGCACGCCATCGCGCGCAACTACCTCTGGAACAACCACTGCCCGCGCGCCATGGGCCCGCAGGCTCTCATCGAGCGCAAGAACTACGTCTATCAGAAGGCGAAGGAGTTCGGCGCGGAGGGACTCATAGTCGAGAGCATGAAGTTCTGCGAGTACTGGGGCTATGAGCGCGCGCAGGACGCCATGTGGCTCACAGAGGGCTACGAGGTGCCGGGCACCCTGCCCGTCTGCCAGATAGAGCGCGACTACACCACCGCCGCCGCGGGCCAGCTGCGCACGCGCTTCCAGGCCTTTGTGGAGTCGCTGGAGATAAAGCGCATCCAGGGCGCTATCTAAGGAGGTGCGAGCATGAAAAAACGTCCGTTCAAGGAGCGCTACCCGACGCTCAAAAGCTTTCTCAAGGGCGACGGGCCCTGCCACTACATCGGCGACCGCTACATAGAGGGCACCAATATCTACGACCGGCGCGAGTGGCGCGGCGTCGTGGACACGGCCTATGACTTCGGCTGGTGGCTGGCCACCTGGCTGAAGATGGGCGCCTTCGCCGCCAAGAACCCCGTGCGCATACTGCGCGCCTTCTGGCGCTACCGCTGGCTGAGCGCCTATCTGGCCGCGCCGCACATGGTGGACAAGTGGATAGCCGGCGACCGCGGGCTCATGCTCCGCTGCGACCGCCACGCCCTCAACGCCATGATTTCCGACACGGTGGACATCCTCTGGACCATGATCCGCGCCGACCGCAAGCTCGGCAAGACGAAGTATACGGACAAGACCGTCGCCTTCGATTACACCCTGCCCAGGCACATCATGCTCGGCTTCCCGGGCTGGGACAGCGTGAACATCAACCAGCAGTGCGCCTTCATGCTGCCGCTGATGATAAAGCAGATGGGCGCGTACTACATCGACCAGAGCGTCTCCGTCGGCATCCCGCAGGACATGTGCACCCTGCCGCTGGTGGAGGTCGGCGTGGCCGTGGAGCACGAGTACCCCGACCTCGGCAACTTCTGGCTCTGCACGAACAACCCCTGCGACGCCAACATGATGGACAACGCCGTCATGTACCGCGAGCTCTCCGATAACGGCCGCAAGGCCGTCCACGCCTTCGTCACGCCGCTTATGTACGACGACCCGACGACCAAGGAGCTCGGCGTCCACGAGGTCTGCGAGGCCATAAAGTTCGTCGAGGAGCAGACGGGCGAGAAGTTCAACTGGGACGCCTTCCGCGACGGCATCGAGCGCGTCAACCAGGTGACCCGCGAGGAGCTCGAGCGCTGGGACATCTACGCCACGACGAACACGATAGGCATGAACGGCGTCTGCCAGGGCTTCTTCAGCATCTACTTCTATCAGCAGAGCGCCAACAAACACTTCGAGCGCGAGAGCGCGAAGATACTGAAGCTCTTCAACAAGGGCGTCGAGAAGGGGATAAACACCATCCCCTATGCCCGGCACCGGGCCGTGATGTGGAGCTGCGGCTCCACCTACAACTGCCAGGTCGCCAACTGGCTCTACACCTGCTGGGGCATCGCGCCCATCATCAACATGGACTCGCTCACGGGCCACAACCTGGTGGACACCGAGGACATGGACACCATGCTCAGCGACGTAGCCGACTGGTACGGACGCACGCCCATGCGCACGCACACCGTGGGCGGCAACCGCCACATACTCCAGGTCTTCGAGACCGCGCGCAAGTTCAACTGCGACATGATAGTCATGTACGACGACATCGGCTGCAAGGGCATGGCCGGCTGCCAGGGCCTCATCGAGGAGGAGTTCCGGCGGCATTCGGACGAGTTCAAGATATGCTGGCTGCCCCACGCGCTCATGGACTACCGCACCGTCCCGCCCGCCGAGGCCCGCAAGGCCGTCAACGACTACATGCGCACCGTCCTCGGCGAGGAACCCCTCGACCCGACCCTCGAGGTCTTCGACGACGACGCGGGATGGTAGAAATCAATCTGAACGGACGAAGTCCGTTCAGATTGAAGCGCCCGGCGCGAGCGCCATGGCGCCTGCCGCGCGTCTGCGCGCGTCCGCGCCGGAGGCGCGAACACACTTGCCGCGCAAGATGTATTTTTCCCGACGTACACGCCGCCGGGAAAAATGGATTGCATTTATTTCGCCGCTGAGCGGCGAAACTCTGCGAGGCTTTTTGCGCTGGTGGCGAACACAGCGCGTTAAATTTGAGGCGCGGCGCGAAGAGTCACGGGCTCGCTTTGCGGAAGGTATTTTCGGCGACGTACACGCCGCCGCCGAAAATGGATTTCAATTTCTTTCGCCGCTTCGCGGCGAAACTCTGCGAGGCTTGGGGCAATAGGCGAGCGGTGCTCGGTTTGAGTGAGGCGCGGAAAGATTTGGGATTTTAAGGAGGACTGTATGAAGATATTCTTGAAAATAATGGCGGGGCTTTTGGCTCTGCTGGGCGGGCTTTTCGCCATATACTACTACAATTTGGACATGAAGCTCATGCACAGCGTCATCATCCCCTTCCTCAACAAGCACTATGACGCGCGCAAGATCGAGCACGTGATATGAGGTGGAGCCATGGCTGTGAACAATAACATTGTCCCCCGGCCGCTGACGGCCGAGGAGCTCGCCGCGCGCGAGGAGGGCGTCTACGACAGCTTCGCAAACTATCTTGTCTTCTGCTCCAAATGCGGGCACCTCGCCAAGACGAACATGTATGTAATGCGCGCCGAGGCCTACATAGACGAGCTGGGCGACAGGCCCTGCCCCGGCTGCGGGGCGCAGCGCGGCTGGATCCTCGGCTACCCCGCCAACAGCAAAACCGGCTTTGTGAGGTTCTGAGCGCGACAGCGCAAACGGAGTAAAAACGGCCCGGAATACCGGGCCGTTTTTCCGCTGCGGCGCGCTGCATGTGAAAGAAAAAACTTATCCGCCGAGGGCTGTACATTTTAAGCTTCAGGGCATATAATACCCTCCTGTCGGTACAGACAGAACTGTAATCCGGGAGGAAGTGCCGCCGTTATGGAAAAGGAAAAGCGCCCCGCCAGGCTGGACATGACCCACGGCCCTCTGGCGGGGAAGCTGCTGCGCTTTGCGCTGCCGATAGCGGCGAGCAGCATGCTCCAGCAGCTCTTCAACAGCGCCGACGTAGCCGTCGCCGGACGCTTTGCCGAGGAGGGGGCCATCGCCGCCGTCGGCGCGAACAGCGTCATAGTCGGGCTCTTTGTCAACCTCTTTGTCGGCCTCTCCGTGGGCGCGAACGTGGTGGTGTCGCAGTACTTGGGCCAGCGCAGGCCGCGGGAGGCCGGCGCCGCCGTGCACAGCGCCATCCTGTTCTCGCTTATCTGCGGCCTTGCCACCATGGCCGCCGCGCTGCTCTGCTCAAGGGTTTTGCTGGAGCTCATCGACACGCCCGCCGACGTCTTCGACCGCGCGCTGGAGTATCTGCGCATCTACTGCCTGGGCATACCCTTCATAGTGCCGTACAACTTCGCCGCCGCCATACTGCGCGCCACGGGCGACGCGAAGCGGCCCATGTACTGCCTCATCGCCTCCGGCGTGCTCAACGTCGCTCTCAACCTCTTCTTTGTCATCGTCTGCGGGCTCGGCGTCTCCGGCGTGGCGATTGCCACGGTCATCTCCAACGTGGTGAGCGCCGTGATAATCTTTATCCTGCTCATGCGCGAGCAGAGCGAGATACGGCTGGAGCCGCGGCGGCTGCGCTTCAAGTGGGCTCAGCTCAAGCGCGTGCTCTACATCGGCCTGCCGGCGGCGGTGCAGTCCGTGGTGTTCTCCGTATCCAACATCTGCCTTCAGTCGGCTATAAACGGCTTCGGCTCTGCCTGCGTGGGCGGCATGACCGCGGCGCTCAACTTTGAGAACCTCAGCTACTTTGTGGTCAGCGCCTTCGCCCAGGCCGCCGTGACCTTCACAGGCCAGAACTACGGCGCGGCGGAGTACGGCCGCTGCCGCAGGATACTGTGCCTGTGCGCCATAGAGAGCGTCGTCGGCTCGGAGGCGCTGGCGCTGCTCTTTACCTTCACCGCGCCCTGGCTTATACGCGTATTCACCGTCGTGCCAGAGGAGATAGAGTTCGGGCTCGTGCGCGTCTACTATGTGCTGCCCTTCATGTTCCTCGCCTGCAGCTATGAGATAGGCGGCTCCTCCCTGCGCGGCATGGGCCGCTCGACAATGCCGGCGCTCTTCACCGTCATCGGCACGGTCGTCTTCCGCCTCTTCTGGGTCTATGTGGCGTTCCCGCGGGTGGGCACGATCTCCTTCCTGCTGATAGTCTACCCGCTGTCCTGGGCCCTGACCGGGGCGATGGTGGTGGTTTACTACCTCGCTGTAAACAGGAAGCTCACGCACGGGGCCTGAAAAATACTTCGTCCGGCTCTGACCGGGCGGAGCTTTTCGCGCGGCGCGTATTTCGCCGCGCGCCCGGCGGCGGCGCTGAAACGCCCGATTCATAAAGACCTTGCCGTCCGAGGTTGACAACGCGGCGCGGAAGTGTTAAAATAACCGGGCAATGCGGGCGTAGTTCAATGGCAGAAC
>CALWYR010000157.1 GCA_944385805.1 uncultured Oscillospiraceae bacterium | reverse complement strand
CCCGGGCGGCGTCGCCGGCGGTGAGCAGCACGGCGCCCTGCTCGTGGGCCATGTCGGCCGTCTCGCGGTGCATTTTTTCGCTCTCGGGGCCGGGGTTGAGCATGTCGCCGAGTATGCAGACCAGCCGGCCGGGCAGGGCGGCGGCGCTCTCTATCGCCATGGCGCAGGAGTCGGGGTTGCAGTTGTAGCAGTCTTCGACGACGGTGATGCCGCCGCTGCGGATAACGCTCGCGCGCCGGCCCACGGGGGCGTATCTGGCGGCGCCGGCGGCGATCTCCGCGTCCGTGAGGCCGAGCTCCATGCCCACGCAGGCGGCGGCCAGCGCGGCGTAGACCAGGTGGCGGCCGTAGGCGGGGACGCGCAGGGCGATACGCCTCTCGCCGCGCACCGCTTCAAAGCTCACGCCGCCGTCGTAGGAGATGTTCTCGGCGCGCAGGTCGCAGCCCTCGCCCGTGCCGTATTTTATGAGGCGCTGGCGCGTGCGCAGCGCGGCCAGGCGCTCGTCGTCGCCGTTGACAATAACCAGCGCGTCGCCGCTCATCTCGTCAAGCAGCTCGCTCTTGGCGCGCAGGACGCCGTCGAGGTCGCGCAGGCAGTTGAGGTGGGAGCGGCCGATGAGCGTGTAGACGGCGATGTCCGGCCGCGCCATGCGGCCCAGGCGCGTCATTTCGCCGAAGTCGCTGATACCCAGCTCGATAACGGCGGCCTCGGTTTCGGCGCCGAGGCGGAAGAGCGTCAGCGGCACTCCGAGCTCGTTATTGAGGTTGCCCTCCGTGCGCAGGGTGTTGAAGCGTTCGCCGAGGACGGCGGCGCAGAGCTCCTTGGTGGTGGTTTTGCCGCTGCTGCCGACTATGCCCACCACGGGCCCGCTGAAGCGGCGGCGCAGCTCGGCGGCCAGCGCGGCCATGGCCGCCTGTACGTCGGGCACGGTTATCACGCTGCCCGCGACGCCCTCCGGCACTCGCGCGGCCAGCGCGCAGGGCGCGCCTCTCTCGAGCGCGGAGGCGATGAAGCTGTGCCCGTCCGCGCGCTCGCCGGGAAGGGCGCAGAACATGAGCCCTCCGCTGACGGCGCGGCTGTCGATAACCGCGCCCGTGACGGGCCTTTCAGCGCCGCCGCCGTGCAGCTCGCCGCCGGTTATGCGCGCGATGTCCGCTACAGTTATGTTTGTCATGTGCGTTCCTCCTCAAAGGCGAGGTCGATTATTCTCTGGCAGAGCTCCTCGTAGCTCATCCCAGCCGCCGCGGCCTCCTGTGGGGCCAGGCTGGTGGGCGTCATGCCGGGCAGGGAGTTGAACTCCAGGAACCAGAGCCGGTCCTCGGCGTCAAGTATGAAGTCCGCGCGGGCCAGGGCCCGCAGGCCCAGCGCGCGGTACATGGTCAGCGCCGCCGCGGCCAGGCGCTCTTCCGTTTCGGGCGGGATATCCGCCGGGCTGAGCTCGCGCGCCGCGCCGGGCTGGTATTTGCTGCGGTAGTCGTAGAAGCCCTCGCCGGGGACTATCTCTATGCTGGGGAGCGCCCTGCCGCCGAGGACGGAAATCTGTATCTCCCGCCCGGCAATGAAGTCCTCAGCGAGCACGCCGCCGCCCTCGCGCGCGGCGCGCTCCACCGCCCCGGCCAGCTCACGGCGCGAGCGGACTATCTCCACGCCCAGGCTCGAGCCGGAGTCGACCGGCTTGACGACGCAGGGGAGCGGCACGCCGTCAAGCTCAGGCTCGTCGCCGGGGGCTATGCAGCGGCAGGCGGGGGTGAGGACGCCGTTTTCGGCGGCGACGAGCTTGGCTATGCGCTTATCCATCGCCAGCGCGCTGGCGAGGAAGCC
This sequence comes from uncultured Oscillospiraceae bacterium, assembly GCA_944385805.1. Classification (GTDB taxonomy): domain Bacteria; phylum Bacillota; class Clostridia; order Oscillospirales; family Oscillospiraceae; genus Scatomorpha. The sequence goes on along the minus strand of CALWYR010000157.1, from coordinate 6,670 downwards.
GCTGCCCGTGTAGCGGATGCCCAGAAGGTCGAAGGCCGCCTGTACGCGCCCGTCCTCGCCGCAGCGCCCGTGCAGGGCCATGAAGACCAGGTCCGCCGCGGCGCAGAGCTCGAGCACGCGCTCGCCGAAGAGGCTCCGCGAGCGCAGGCGGCGCGCCCGGCGCAGCGCCGCGAGGTCGGGCTCGGCCTCGGCTACGCCGCGCTCGGGCGGCAGGGGCAGGCCGAAGGCCGCGTCAATCGGGCCGGAACAGCCATCGAGCCCCAGGTACATGTCCGCCAGCGCCGCGCGGTGGCCCAGCGAGCGCAGCGCCGCGGCCACGCGCCGCCCAGTGGAGAGGGAGACCTCGCGCTCGGGCGAGAGGCCGCCGCAGAGTACGACAATGTTCATATAGCGCCTCCAGGATAGCTTACCAGTCATTATATGATAGCACAGCCGCGCCGTGATTGCAAAGCGGCGCGCAAAAGAATTCGCGTTAAATAATTGCCTTGCGCGAAACAGTGTGGTATAATGCCTTTTGATTCGTGTTGGAAGAAGGGGACGGTTGACCGTGAATTATGTAGTGGTGGATCTGGAGTGGAATCAGGCCATGAGCTCCAAGTCCTCCGTCTTTAACAAGCTGCCCATACATCTGCGCGGCGAGATTATCCAGATAGGAGCCGTGAAGCTCAACGAGGACATGACCCCCGGCGAGGAGTTCCAGATAGACGTAAAGCCCGTGTGGTTCAAGCGCATGCACTATAAGGTCAAGAAGCTCACCGGCTTTGATAAGGAGCGACTGGCCCACGGCGTGCCCTTCCCGGAGGCCTTCCGCCAGTTCCGCGAGTGGTGCGGGGAGGATGTGACCTTCATCACCTGGGGCTACGACGACCAGGGCATCATGGAGCAGAACATCATCATCCACGACCTGGACTGGGACTGGATAGCCGAGTGGATTAACCTCCAGCTCATCTATAACCTCCAGACCGGCGGCGACAAGAACCAGAAGAGCCTGGGCACCGCCATGGAGCACTTCGGCATAGTGCAGACCCGCGTGGCGCACGACGCGCTTGGCGACGCCTACAACACCGCCCTCGTCTGCTCCAGGCTGGACATGGACGAGGGCCTCGCCCAGTACGCCGCGGCGCCGGAGATACTCGCGCGCCGCACGCCCAAGGCGGAGCGGCACTCCTCCAACGGCCCGGAGCCCATCGCCCACGCGGCCTTTGCCGGCTACGCCTCCAAGGGCGACGCCTTCGCCGACAAGGACCTCTCGGAGCCGCGCTGCCCGATATGCGGCGCGGAGCTGGGCTTCTCCAAGTGGGTAAACCAGGGCGACCACCGCTATATGAACCTGGCCGACTGCCCCACGGACGGCAAGCTGCTGCTGCGTATACGCTTCAAGCGCCAGGACGACGGCAGCTATTCCGCCGCCTGCCTGGCCTACAGCGCGGACGAGGCCATGCAGGCCTATTATAACGCAAAGGCCGCCCAGCCCAGGAGCCGCGGCCGCCGCCGGCGCAAGAAAAAGGCCGCTGTCAAGTAAGGCGGATATTTGGGATAGAGCAGGAGAAGAGGAGCCATGAACATAGTTATAGTTGGAGCGGGACGCATGGGCAGCGAGATAGCCTTCCGCCTCACGGACGAGGGCCATGACATAACGGTCGTAGACAACGACGCCGACTGCCTGGAACGCATCGCGAACACGGTCGACGCCATGACGCTGCTGGGCAACGGCGCGGACTACAGCGTGCTCAGCGAGGCCGGCGTGCCCGACGCGGACCTGCTGATAGCCGTCACCAACGAGGACGCCGTCAACATGCTCTGCTGCCTCACCGGCAAGAAGCTGGGCGTCAAAAACACCGTCGCGCGCGTGCGCACGATGGAGTATTTCCGCCAGATGGTCTTTCTAAAGGACGAGCTCGGCCTCTCGCTGGTGCTCAACCCCGAACAGGCCGCGGCGGCGGAGATCTCGCGCATACTGCGCTTCCCCTCGGCGGCCAAGGTGGACTCCTTCGCCAAGGGCCGCGCCGAGATGGTCGAGCACACGGTGAGCCCGGGCTCGCCCCTCTGCGGCCTGCGCCTTGACCATCTGCGCGGCAGGCTCGGCAGCGGCATACTGATAGCCGTCGTCGAGAGGGGGGAGGAAGTGCGCATCCCCCGCGGCGACTTCACGCTGCAGGACGGGGACGTGGTGCACGTCGTCGGCGCGCCCTCGGCCATCAGCGGCTTCTTCAAGAATATCGGCGCATACCGCCGCAGCGTGCGCAACGTGATGATACTCGGCGGCGGGCGCATCTCGCTCTACCTCACAGGTTATCTGCAGGGCGCGGGCATCCGCGTCAAGATAATCGAGCGCAGCGAAGAACACTGCAGCACTCTCAAGGATATGCTGCCCAAGGCGGAAATACTCCTCGGCGACGGCGCCGACCCCAACGTGCTGCTCGAGGAGGGCATCCGCTGTACCGACGCCTTCGTCGCCCTCACCGGAAGCGACCAGAACAACATCATCACCAGCATGTTCGCCCGCCGCGAGGGCGTCGGCAAGGTGGTCGTCAAGGTCAACGACGACGCCTTCCGACTCATGGCCGGCGACGTCAAGCTCGACAGCTTCGTCCTGCCCAAGAACAGCGCGGCGGAGATAGTCGTGAGCTATGTGCGCGGCATGCAGCACTCGCTCGACACCGTGGGCATAGAGTCGCTGCACGACATCGCCTACGGCAAGGCGGAGGTGCTGGAGTTCTCCATAAACGGCGACGCGCCCAACCTGGGCGTGCCCATCAAGGACCTGGCCATCCGCCGCGACACGCTGATAGCCGCCATCATCCGCGACTACCGCTGCGTCATCCCCGGCGGCAGCGACACGATGGAGAAGAACGACACGGTTATCGCCGTCACCACCAAGTTCGGCATGAAGGGCTTCGCCGACATCTTTGAGGACTGAAGATGAACTATCCCATCATTGCCAAGATACTCGGCCGAGTCATGGCCCTGGAGGCCGTGCTGATGATACCGAGCATGATAACGGCGCTCTGCTACGGCGAGACGCTGCTCTGGTACGCGGAGACCGCGGCGGTGGCAGCCGTGCTTGCCGTGCCGCTCAGCATGGTCAAGGTCAAGCACCACGACTTCTACGCGCGCGAGGGCTTTGTCTCCGTCGCGCTCGCATGGGTGCTGATGAGCGCCGTGGGCGCTCTGCCCTTCGTCTTCTCGGGCGAGATACCTAGCTATACTGACGCCTTCTTTGAGATAGTCTCCGGCTTCACCACCACGGGCGCGACCATCCTCACGGACATCGAGGCGATGAGCAAGGGCCTGCTGCTCTGGCGCAGCCTCTCGCACTGGATTGGCGGCATGGGCGTGCTCGTCTTCATCATGGCCGTGCTGCCAATGAGTGAGGACCGCAGCATGTACATCATGCGCGCCGAGGTGCCGGGCACGACTTTCGGCAAGCTGGTGCCGCGTATACGCACATCAAGCGCGATAACCTACCTCATCTACATCGCGCTGACGGTGCTGCTGATAATCCTGCTCTGCGCGGGCGGGATGCCTTTCTTCGACTCCATAAATCACGCCATGGCCACGGCCGGCACGGGCGGCTTCTCCGTCAAGCAGCTTTCCATCGGCTTCTACGACAGCGCGTACATAGACGTGGTGGTCAGTATTTTCATGCTGCTCTTCGGCGTCAACTTCTCGATATACTTCCTGCTGCTGATGCGCAAGTTCAGGGACGCGCTCACGGACAGCGAGTTTGTCGCCTATTTCTCCATCGCGCTGGGCGCGGCGGTGCTCATCGCGCTGGATATCTGGGACGAGTACGGAGGCTTCTGGCACGCTTTCCGCTACTCGCTATTCCAGGTCTCGTCCCTGATGACGACGACGGGCTTTGCCACGGCGGACTTCATCTACTGGCCGGCCTTTTCCAAGAGCGTTCTGATCCTGGTCATGATAATCGGGGCCAGCGCCGGCAGCACCGGCGGCGGGCTCAAGGTCTCGCGCGTGATAATCTTCTTCAAGAGCGCCGCGCAGGAGATTGGCAAGCAGCTCAACCCGCGCCGCACCAGCTGCGTGCGCATCAACGGCAAGACCCTGCCCGCGGCGACGCTGCACAACACGCTGGTTTTCATCTCGCTCTATTTCCTTATCACCTTTATCGTCGTCGCGCTCGTGAGCCTGGACGGCTACGACTTTGAGACGACCTTCGCCTCCGTCGTGTCCTGTATCTCCAATGTCGGCCCCGGCCTCGGCCCCGCCGGCCCCATGGGCAGCTACGACATCTTCTCCGGCCTCTCCAAATGGCTGCTCAGCTTCGCCATGCTGGTCGGCAGGCTGGAGATATTCCCCATGCTTATACTCTTCTCCCCGGCCACCTGGCGCAGGAGCTGAGGGAAAACGCGATAATCCCCCGGACGCAAATGAAGCGCCCCAAAAATTAGAAATATTTTCTCGAAAATGTTCAAGCGGCCGAAAGGGCTTGCTGCCTGTGAATGTCAGGCGGCAAGCCCTTTAGCTTCGCCTCAACGCGTCGGTCATTGTATTTCGACATAATTAAACACCCAGCCTGTTATTCAGTATACCATACTGTTTAACAGGCGGGGTGCTGTTCAGATACCCGGGGGAAATTGGCAAGGCCCCGTAAGGCCCTTGCCGCTGCGTTTACACCCGCACGCGGATTACGCAGTCCTTCCCGCCGCGCAGCAGGCTCTCCACGACCTCGACGTCCACGGTTTTGCCGAAGAAGGCGCTCCACATGGCCTTCTCGTGGCCGCAGGTGCAATCGCACAGGGCGGGCCCGGCCACCTCGGGGGCCATGGGACAGCCGCAGGCGCTCTTGCCGAGGGCCATGACCAAGCCGTCGGGCCTCTCCTCTATGGCCGCGCCCATGTGCTCCTTCAGGAAGCGTATGTAATACTGCGCCGTCTCGCAGTCCTTCGCCTGCTCGCGCAGGCGCAGAATGCCCTCGATATGCTCGCGGCTCCGCGCGCAGCCCTCGCCGCAGAGCTCCAGAAGGCGGAAGCTCTCCGCCGTGGGCTCGGCCTGGATACCGGCCAGAAGCTGGTTTATCCATTTGCTCTGCTCAGTCATCCCGACGCCTCCTTAAAAACGCTCCACCAGAATCCGCATGGGCTTTTGCTCCGCGACCGGCTCGGCGGCGTAGCCCACCGCGACCACAATGGCGGGCTCGAAGCCGTCCGCGATGTTCAGCTTTTCCAGCAGCTCGAGCCTGTTTTTCATGACCATGGGCACGCCCATCAGGAAAACGCTGGCCAGCCCCAGCGCGTTCGCCTCGATCATGATGTTCTCCGCCATGCAGGAGGCGTTGCAGTAGGGCACGAAGGGCGCGGCCCGGTTCGGCTTGACGCTCAGGACCATCAGCGTGGGCGCGCCGAAGGTCGGGTGCTCCTTCAGCGGCGGCAGCGCAAAGGCGGCGGCCCGGTCGATCTCGGCGCAAAGCCCCGCGTCCTGCACCACCGTCAGCTTCACGGTGTTGAAATTCCTGCTCGCCGCGGGCGCGGCGTTCGCGGCCCGGATGAGCTTCTCCGTCTGCTCCTCGCTGAGCTGCCGGACGATATAATCCCGGCAGGAATGGCGCGTCGTAATGGCCTCAAAGGCTTCCATCTTGCATTCCTCCATTCGTTTATGTATAATATGCCATATACATATCAGAAACACAAGTACGATGTTATTTGATAGTTACTATCTTATTTGATAGTAAAAAGGAGGAACCATGGACGAACACAAAGCGGAAATCTTTGAGGAATGCCCGATTGCGGAGATCCAGCCCATTGTGCACGGGAAATGGGCGATGGTAATTATATACTTTCTCAGCCTCGGCACACTGCGCTTCGGCGAGCTGAGCCGCAAAATCCCCGCTGTCACCCAGGCGAATCTAACCAAAGAGCTGCGCACCCTGGAGCGATATGGCCTCGTGCACCGCGAGGTCTACAAGGAAGTCCCGCCCCGGGTGGAGTACTCACTGACAGCCCTCGGAAGCAAATTCCTCCCGGTAATCGAAGCCCTGAAAACCTTCGCCTGGGAATACCACGAAGCCCGGCAGGGGGAATGATGCGTTGAAAGGCCCGGAAATGTGTCCGAGCCTTTTGGGAATAAGCCTAATTGTTATACAAATTAACTCCATTTTGCGTCAGGCGGCTCATTTTGCTCCTGAACATTACCTGCTGCGGAACTTTTTCAGACCCTTCCTTCAAACCGCTCCGACACCCTTTTAAGCCACTGCCGGATTGGCAGGTGCTGGGGACACATCTTCTCGCACTGGCCGCAGCCGATGCACTCGCCGGCCTTGCCGTATTGCTCGGAGAAGTGGCTGTACAGCATGGTCTGGGCCGTCCACGATTTGCTTTCCAGCTCCTGCATATCCGCATTGTACAGGGCGAAGTACTTAGGTATGGCTATGTTCTTCGGGCATTTATTGATGCAGTAGGAACAGCCCGTGCAGGGTATGGCTACGCTGCCGTTTACGATATCGGCTGCCCGGCGCAGCAGGGCCAGCTCTTCCGGTGTAAGCGGCGGCGGATCTGCCAGTATGCGGGTGTTTTCCTCCACCTGCTCCGGCGCGGACGAGGAGGAGGCGGTGAGCCAGTTCTTCCACATCCTCGGCTCCGTGGCCCAGACGCGCGGCTGCGCCCGCGCCGGCGAAGACGGCTGGGAGATAACCGTCTACTCCTCCTGCTGC
>CALWYR010000156.1 GCA_944385805.1 uncultured Oscillospiraceae bacterium | reverse complement strand
AGGACGGGGTTATTCTTGCTGCGGCGCGAGAGTATCTGGATGCAGCGGCCTATCTCCGCGTCGCGCCCAACCACGGGGTCGGTGCGCCCGCCCGCCGCCAGCAGCGTGAGGTCGCGGCTGTACTGGTCGAGCACGCGCGTCTCCGCGCGCCGCACGGGGCCCTTGACCGTCGTCTGCGCGCCGGGCGGCTGCGGCCTCTCGCGCGGCCTGCGCTCGCCGCCAAAGAGGGCGACAACGGTCTCGGCGAGCTCGTCCGGCTCCACGCCGGCGTACTCGAGCGCGCGCACCCCGGCGCAGCCCGGGCTGCGCAGCACGCCGAGGAGGATGTGCTCCGTGCCGATGCAGCCGTGCCCCAGCCGCCGCGCGTCCTCGCCCGCGCGCTCGAGCGCCTGCCGGGCGCGCGCCGTAAGGCCCTGCTCGGGCCCGCCGGGCTCTCCCGCGCCGCTGACGGCCACCACCGCGCGCGTGAGCAGCGCCAGGCTGAGCCCCAGGCGGCCCAGCGCCCGCGCGCCCAGCCCCTCGCTCTCCGCCGCCACGCCCAGCAGCAGGTGCTCCGTGCCCACGTAGCTGTGCCCCAGCGAGGCCGCCGAGTCCCGCGCCGAGCGTATGGCCGACGAGGCCCTGTCCGTGAATCTGACGCCGTTTGTCATGAGTAACGCCTCCTGTGTGCCCTGGAAGAATTATATGTCCCGCGCCGCGCGAGAAAGGCCGTATCCTGCGCGCCGCAAGCTGATTATAGCCGCCGCGCGGCGGCTTCAAACCGCTTGACAGCGGCGCGGCCGTGGGATAAAATATCGCCGCATGTGTTTTCCGGAGGCCGGGGAGGTACGCGATTTACCGGCCCCGGGGCGGATAAAATACGAACGGGAGGGCGGGGACATGACAAGGCGGCGCGAGTTTTTCAGCTATGTGGCGCCCTCGCTGCTGGCCTTCGCGCTCTCGGGCGTCTACTGCATTGTAGACGGCTTTTTCATCGGCCGCGCCATGGGCGACGACGGCCTCGCGGCGGTGACCATCGCCTACCCGGCGACGGCCTTCATACAGGCCGTGGGCTCCGGCGCGGGCATCGCGGGGGCGATACGCTTCACGCTGCTCTCCGCTCAGGGGAGGGACGCCGAGGCGGGCGAGTGCTTCGCCGGGACGGCGGCGCTGCTGACGCTGCTCTCGCTGGCGATGACGGCGCTCTTTTTCACCCTCGCGCGGCCGCTGCTGACGCTTATGGGCGCGGAGGGAAGCGTGCTGGCGCTGGGCGCGGAGTATCTGCGCGTGATCGCTCTCGGCTCGCTCTGCCAGGCGCCGGCGACGGGGCTGGTGCCCTTCATCCGCAACCTCGGCGGCGCGCGCTTCGCCATGGGCGCGATGATAGCGGGCTTCCTCACCAACGTCGCGCTCGACTACGCCCTCGTCTGGCTGCTCGAGGGCGGCATGGCCGGGGCGGCCTGGGCCACGGTCATCGGCCAGGCGGTGACTATGCTCGCCGCGGTGTTCTACCTCGCGCGGCGCGCCGGACGGCTCCGGTGCGCGAGCGCCCGCGCGGCGGCGTCGCACTTCGCGCCGGTGCTGGCGCTGGGCTTCGCCCCCTTCGGCCTCACCTTCTCGCCGCAGATAACGGCGCTCTTCATGAACCGCTTCCTCATGCTCTGGGGCGGCTCGCGCGAGGTGGCCGTCTACGCCTGCATCTCCTACGCCGTCTATATCGCCTACCTGCTGCTGCAGGGCGTGGGCGACGGCAGCCAGCCGCTGGTGAGCGTCTGCGCGGGCCGGGGCGACCGCGAGGGATGCAGATATACGCGCCGCCTCGCCTATATCACTGCGCTGGCCATAGCCGCGGCCTCCGCCGCGGCCTTCGTGCTGCTGCGCGCGCACATCGGGCCTCTCTTCGGAGCCTCGGGACAGACGGCGGAGGACGCGGCGCGGATAATGCCGCTCTTCGCCGCGGCGCTGCCCTTCCTGGCCGCGGCGCGCGTGACGGCGTCCTGCCTCTACGCCGAGAACAGGGCGCTCGCCTCCTATGTCCTCGTGTACGCCGAGCCGCTGCTGTCGCTCGCGCTGATGCTGCTCCTGCCCGGGCCGCTGGGACTTGGGCTGGACGGCGTCTGGCTCGCGATACCGCTCGCGCAGCTGCTTACATCGCTGCTGAGCGCAATAACGTCCGTCCGGGAGAGAAATAAAGGTTGATTTTCCCGCGCAATGTGGTAGAATACAACCGTACATCAGGCTGCATGCCGGTATAAAACTCACAGAGAACGGAGGTTAGATTCATGGCTTACGTCATCAACGACAACTGCGTTTCCTGCGGCACCTGCGCCGCCAACTGCCCCGTCGAGGCCATCGACATGGGCGACGACAAGTACGTCATCGACCAGGACAAGTGCATCCAGTGCGGCACCTGCAAGGAGAACTGTCCCGCCGACGCCATTGAGGAGAACTAATGGCGAAAAAGCGCGTATCCGAGGCGGATTTATCCACCGGATACGCGCTTGTTTATTTTTTTGCTTACAGCTATCCATAGCTTTTATATTCCCGGGGCGGTTTCCTCCGCCGCGGGGCTCGCGAATCAATCGGGAATTGAGTGAGAACCATGTCCCAGCTCTGGCCAGGAGGAATTGAATACGAGGGCGCGGCGGCTTTCCCCGTCACCACCGACAGCCTGCTGCTGGCCGATTTCGCCCGCGTCCGCGCGGGGGAGCGGGTGCTGGAGCTCGGCTGCGGGGCGGGGCTCATCTCGCTGCTGCTCCTGCACCGAGAGCCGAGCCTGCGCGTGCGCGCCGGGGAGCTCTCCGCAGCGGCGGCGGAGGCGGCGCCGCGCACCTCGGACGCCCACGCCTGGAACCAAGAGGAGGTCGGCGCCCACCAGCGAGCCCACACCG
>CALWYR010000155.1 GCA_944385805.1 uncultured Oscillospiraceae bacterium | reverse complement strand
GCAGCAGGAGGAGTAGACGGTTATCTCCCAGCCGTCTTCGCCGGCGCGGGCGCAGCCGCGCGTCTGGGCCACGGAGCCGAGGATGTGGAAGAACTGGCTCACCGCCTCCTCCTCGTCCGCGCCGGAGACGGAGTTGAGCCGCGTAAAGGCCGCGCGCACGAAGCGCGAGGAGCTCGAGAGGTCGCCCGGCAGGCCTATCGCGCCCATGCCGAGGCAGTAGGGCTCGAGCGTCAGATCCCCGGCAAAGCTGCTGCGCGGTGCCTCGCGCGTGAGCTGCATGTGGTTCGTGAGGTTGAAGAGCTGATACTCGAAGGGCGGCTCGTTGGTCAGCACGCCGACGGGGTTTTCATATATCCTCAGGCCCTCGCGCAGCGGCTCCACGACGATGGAGCCCTCCCGGTCGGCTATCAGCCAGTGCAGCGGCGAGAGCGGCAGCTCCGCGCTGAAGGGGATGTCGGCGAGGTTTATGCGCTCGAGCAGGGCCCTGGCCTCGCCGAGGCTTGCGCACTGCCCGAGCAGCCAGGGGATGAACTCAAAGGGCGCTATGTTGTCGCGCCCGGGCGCCTCCGGGGCGTAGAAGGCGCTCCGGGGGAAGTTGAGCCCCGCCATGCTGAGGCCCTTCTCATTCATGGCGTCGTAGTAGAGCGGGCAGCCGTCCACGACGTAGGCCATGCCTATCATGGCGTAGTGCTCCGCGAGCGCGAGCGCGCGGCGGAATTCAAACGGATAGCGGCGCGGGGTGACGGTGACGGTCTCGTTATAGGAGTGGTCGAGGTCGAGGTTCCTGCCGAAGTAGTGCCCGCCGGGGCTGTAGGTTATTGCCGTGCACATGTGCGCTCCTCCAATCGCTTTTTTCCCGCTCCAATTCTACCACGCCGGGCCGCCCCGCGCAACTCGCTTATGGGCCGCGCCGCGCTCAATTGATGAACAGTGTGTGAATTCATCGGCGGCGGCGTTGTATATTGCGGTTTTAAGTGCTATGATAAACAAAATAAAACTAATGGCGCCGGCTCCTTCGCGGGGCCGGCTTTTGGACGGGGCTGATATCTTGCAGGAGCTGAATAAGAAGACATATCTCTTCGAGGAGGCGCCGCTGGGCCGCGCGGTGCTCTCGCTGGCGATACCGACGGTGCTGAGCTCGCTGGTGATGGTGCTCTACAATCTCGCGGACACCTATTTTGTCAGCCTGCTCAACGACTCCGTGCAGAACTCGGCGGTGACGCTGGCCGCGCCGGTGATGCTGGCCTTCAACGCGGTGAACAACCTCTTCGGCGTGGGCTCCTCGAGCCTCATGAGCCGCTCGCTGGGCTGCAAGGACTACGACACCGTCGCCAAGTCGAGCGCCTTCGGCTTCTACTGCTCGCTCTTCTGCGGGCTTTTGTTCAGCGCGCTGTGTACCGTCTTCCGCTCGCCGCTGCTGACCCTGCTGGGCACGGACGCCACCACCCGCGCCGTGACGGACGCCTACATGCTCTGGACGGTCTATCTGGGCGCGGCCCCCTCCATACTCAACGTGGTCATGGCCTATCTGGTGCGCGCCGAGGGCAGCGCGCTGCACGCGAGCGTCGGCACCATGACCGGCTGCCTGCTCAACGTGGCGCTCGACCCCATCTTCATTATGCCCTGGGGCCTGGGCATGGGCGCGGCGGGCGCCGGCCTCGCCACCTTCATCTCAAACTGCGTGGCCTGCTGCTACTTCTTCATCCTGCTCTATGTCAAGCGCGGGCGCACCTTCGTCTGCGTCAACATCAAAAAGCTCAGCTTCGAGGGGCGCATCGTGCGCTCGGTCTGCGGCGTGGGCGTCCCGGCGGCGATACAGAACCTGCTCAACGTCACCGGCATGACCATCCTCAACAACCTCACCAAGCCCTTCGGCGCGGACGCCATCGCCGCCATGGGCATCTGCCAGAAGCTGGCCCAGGTGCCGATGTACGCGTCGATGGGTTTCTCCCAGGGCGTGATGCCGCTGGTGAGCTACAACTACTCGAGCGGCGACAGCAGGCGCATGAAGGGCGCGGTGCGCCTGGCCCTGACGGTCAGCCTCAGCTTCATGGTGGTCGTGACCATCCTCTTCTGCCTCTTCCCGGCCTTCTTTGTGCGCCTCTTCATGAAGAACGGGGCCGTAGTGGAGTACGGCCGCCGCTTCCTCGTGGGGCTTATCCTCGCGCAGCCCTTCATGTGCATAGACTTCATGGCCGTCGGCGTCTTCCAGGCCGTGGGCATGGGGCGCTACAGCCTCGTCTTCGCCATCCTGCGCAAGATAGTGCTGGAGATCCCCGCGCTGCTGATACTCAACGCCGTCTTCCCGCTCTACGGCCTGGCCTTCGCCCAGCTGGTGGCCGAGCTCGTGCTGGCCGCGGCCGCGGCCGTGGTGCTCACGCGCCTCTTCAGGCGGGTTGAGCGGCGCGCCGCCGGGGACGGGTTTGCCGGAACCTAACACAAACGCGCTTTTGCCGCTAACATTCGCGGGCTATAATATACGCCGTCGGAGTTTATCCGGCGGCGTATTTTTCGTGATTCGGAGGGCGGTAGTATGCGGGTTTTCATCCACGATTTGGAGCCGGGGCGCTTCGCCGCGCTGGGCCTCGCGCGTGCGGGCGACGAGGTCATCGCCGCCGACGGGCGCTTCGCCGCCTGCCGCGGCTGCTTCGGCTGCTGGCTGCAGAAGGCGGGCGAGTGCGTGATGGGCGACTCGCTGAGCGACGCCGCGCGGCGCATACAGTCGGGCGATGAGCTGTGCATAATAAGCCGCTGCGTCTTTGGCGGCTACTCGCCGCGGGTGAAGACGGTGCTCGACCGCTCCATCGGCGTCTCGCTGCCGTTTTTTACGCTCAGGGGAGGGGAGACCCACCACATCCCCCGCGGCGGCGCACGCGGGAGGCTGCTGGCCTGCTTCTACGGCGAGGCCACGGACGCCGAGCGCGACACCGCCGCGCGCATGGTGGAGCGCAACCGCCTCAACTTCGGCCGCGCCAGCGCCGAGACGCGCTTCGCCGCCGAGCCGGAGGAATTCGGGAGGCGCGGAGTATGAACATACTTATCCTCTGCTGCAGCCCCAAGCGCCGCGGCGGGGCCAGCCGCTATATAGCCTCGGCGTTTTCCCACCTGCTGCCCGGCGCGCGCGTGCGCCGCGTCAGCCTGGCCGCGCGCGGAGACTTCGCCGCCGCGCGCGAGCAGATAGCCTGGGCGGACGTGCTGCTGTTCTCGCTGCCGCTCTACGTCGACTCCCTGCCGGGGCACCTGGCGGAGTTCCTCGAGGGCTGCCGCCCCGGGCCTGGCCTCGACGTCTACGCCATCGTCAACAACGGCTTCATCGAGGGCCGCCAGTGCGAGTGCGCCCTCGAGCAGCTCGGCCACTGGTGCTCGCGGCGCGGCGCGCGCTGGCGCGGCGGCGTGGGCATAGGCGGCGGCACCATGCTCGCCGTGCTGGGCCGTGTGTTCCCCATAGTCATAGCCATCACCCTCGCGCTGGCCGCCGCCGGCATGGTGAGCAGCGGCCAGGTGCCCGAGGGCGCCTGGAGCGGCGTGCTCACGCAGCTGGCGGTCTGGGCCGCGCTCATATCTCCCGCCGCGCTAAGGCTCCTCGGCCTCGCCAGGGCGCTGCTCAAGCGCGAGAGCTACGGCTGCCGCAGCGCGCGGGTGCTGCTTCCGGCGCTGATATTCATACCGGTTTCTGACATTTTCATGTGCCTTTCCTCGCTTTTCCGCGGAAAACTCATCTTTACGCTCCTGGGCTGGGGAGAAAAATCGAGAAAAAATCGGCTCGAAGCCGGCAATGGGCTTGACAAATGCGCCGAGTAGTGGTAATATAACAAAGCTTTTGGCGGCGCAGTGCCTGCGCTCCCGATGCGCGCACGGACGTGGGCGCCTGCTCGGGATGGCGCGCGCTGCAAAGTAACCGCACAGCGCGCCAAGCGCGGCGCGCGAGGATACGCGCCAGTAGCTCAGCAGGATAGAGCAACTGCCTTCTAAGCAGTAGGCCGGGGGTTCGAGTCCCTCCTGGCGTGCCATTGGCAGGCTCCATAAAATGGTGGGTGTAGCTCAGTTGGTATGAGCACCGGATTGTGGTTCCGGGTGTCGTGGGTTCGAGCCCCATCTCCCACCCCACGAAAAGGGAGGCCGGCGTCAATGCCGGCCTCTGCTTGCAGTAGTCACAGCGGTGGGATGTAGTGTAACGGTAACACACC
>CALWYR010000154.1 GCA_944385805.1 uncultured Oscillospiraceae bacterium | reverse complement strand
GGACGAACCCGCCGGGAAGGGGGGCTCCAGATGAACGCCATACGCAAATTCTCCGGCTTCGTGCGCGGCATAGCCATGCGCGACGTGAGCCTGACGCGCCTGTGCGCGGCCTGCGTCATAGTCCTGGCGCTGCTCCTGCTGGGACTTGAGGACCCCTCCCGCTTCCTCTCCGCGGCGAACCTGGGCTCCATGATGCGGCAGATGCCGGAGCTCGGCGTGCTGACCCTCGCCGTCTCCTTCGCGCTGTTTCTGGGCGGCATAGACCTCTCCGTCGTGAGCACGGCGAACCTGAGCGGCATCGTCGCCGCCCTGCTGGCGGCGAAGCTCTCCGCCGGCGGGACTGCGGAGGGCGCGGCGGTGGCCGTCAGCTATGCCGTGGCGCTCCTCATAGGCGCCGTGTGCGGGCTCTTCAACGGCCTCGTCGTAAGCTATGCCGGAGTTCCGGCCATGCTGGCCACCCTGGGCACGATGGAGCTCTTCGAGGGCATAGGCCTCGTGCTGACCAACGGCTCCGCCGTCACCGGGCTGCCCAAGGCCTACGGCGCCTTCGGCTCCGCCATGATAGCGGGCGTGCCGCTCATAATGATAGTGTTCCTGCTGGCGCTGATTGTGGCCTCCGTGACCATGTCGCGGCGCAAATTCGGCCTCGATATCTACCTGCTAGGCACGAACGACACCGCCGCGCGCTTCAGCGGGATAAACAACAATGCGGTCACCATAAAGGCCTTCGTATGCAGCGGCGTGCTCGCGGCGCTCGCGGGTATAATCATCTCCTCCCGCGTCATGACGGCGAAGGCGGATTACGGCTCCTCGTATATCCTCCAGTGCCTGCTCGTGGCCATACTCGGAGGCATCAGCCCCTTCGGCGGCTTCGGCCGCGTCGTCGGCATACTCGTGGCCATCATAACGCTGCAGATGCTCTCAAGCGGCTTTACCATGATGCGCCTGAGCAGCTACCAGACCCAGGCGGTCTGGGGCGCGCTGCTGATAATCGTAATGGTTTCCAACTACCTCTTCGGAAAGTACGGCGAAAAGCGCCGCATTAAAAAATCACTAAAAAATCAAAAACAACAGATGGAGGAAGCGAACAATGGCTGAAATGGAAGTAAAGGAGCGCACCGGTCAGATAAACCCCGAAAAGGATTTCCACCTCGACGTCCCTCCCGGACGCACGCAGTACCATGTCAAGGGCATGGACAATGTGGACTGGGGCATGAAGGATCGCCTGTCGCGCATTTTCTCCCCCAAGAGCGGCAATACGCTCATGCTGGCCTTCGACCACGGCTACATCTCCGGCGCGTCCACGGGTCTCGAGCGCCTGGATATCCTTATCCCGCAGCTCGCCGAGGACATCGACGTCTTCATGGCCACCCGCGGCGCCCTGCGCTCCTGCGTGCCCCCGATGTTCAACAAGGCCGTCGCGCTGCGCTGCACCGCCGGGAGCACCGTGCTCTCCGATGACGTGACGTCCGAGGTTATCGGCGTGGATATCGAGGACGCGATAAGGATGAACGCCTCCTGCATGGCCGTGCAGACCTTCATGGGCACGAGCGACGAGAAGAGCTCCATCGAGAACCTCGTCAAGACCATAGACGCCGGCAACCGCTACGGCATACCGACTCTCGGCGTCGTGGCCGTCGGCAAGCAGATGGCTCGGAACCCGCAGTTCTTCTCCCTCGCGAGCCGCGTCATAGCCGAGCTCGGAGCCCAGATGGTAAAATGCTACTACTGCGAGGATTTCGAGAAGGTCACGGCCGGCTGCCCGGTGCCCATAGTGATAGCCGGCGGCAAGAAGATGCCCATCCCGGACGCGCTGAGCATGGCCTACCACGCCATATGCGAGGGCGCCCACGGCGTGGATATGGGACGCAACATATTCCAGGCCGAAAACCCCAAGGCCATGGCGAAGGCCGTCGCGAAGATAGTACACGAGGGCTATACGGACAAGATGGCATACGAGTTCTATCAGGACACGGCAAAATAATTTTGAAGGCCGATGAAGCTCTGATTGCCGATTCGGCCTTTTTGTTATATAATAAACCAAATACCGGCGCATGGAGCGGATGGAAAAACATCCGCGATTACGTGAAAATTCGGGGGGATGGGACTTATGGTGGTCTCAAAGCGAGCCGAGGACAGAAAAGACGAGATAGTGCTGCAGCTCAGGCGGCGGAACCGCGTGTATGTTTCCGACCTGAGCAGCCAGTTCGCCGTGTCCGAGGTAACGATTCGGAAGGATTTGCAGGAGCTGGAGCGGCGCGGCCTGGCGCGGCGCGTGCACGGCGGAGCCATGAACATCGTCAGCACGGCCGTGGAGCCCACGCTCTCGGAGCTCGAGGAGACGAACATCGAGATAAAGCGTGTCATAGCCGAGGAGGCGTTCAGGCATATCGACGACAACGACGCCGTTTTTCTCTACTCCTCCACGACCACGAGGGAGCTCATTCCCTTCATATGCCAGCACCCGGAGAAGAGGCTGACCATCATCACCTCCTCCGTGCTGACGGCGGCGGAGCTCGCCAATCTTGAGCACATAACGCTCATAATGATAGGCGGCAGCATACGCAGCAGCATGTATACCGTCGAGGGGCCGCAGGCGATAAATTTCGTCGGCGAGTTCCACGCGGACAAGACCTTTATCGGCACGAACGGCTTTGACACCGTCGGCGGCGTCACGATAACGAACGTGAACGAGAGCCTGCTCAAGCGCGCCATGATAGCGAACTCGTCGCAGACCTTCCTGATTGCGGACTCCAGCAAGTATAACTGCATCGCGCTGAGCCGCGTCTGCCCCATGGAGCGCATCGACTTCCTCATCACGGACGACAAGTTTGCCGCCGAGGACATAGCCGCCATGGAGCGGCAGGGCGTGGAGGTTATCATTGCTCATGGCGGAGAGTAAAAGGTTCGACCTCGTCTCCATAGGCGAGATACTTATTGACTTTACCGACCGGGGGCTCGCCCCGGACGGGACGCGGCTCTTTTCGCAGAACCCGGGCGGAGCCGTGGCCAACGTCGCCGCGGCCGCGGCGAGGCTCGGGATGCGTGCCGCCTTCGTCGGCAAGGTGGGCGCGGATATGCACGGAGAGTTCCTCCGCGCCGCGCGTGACAGGGCCGGGGTCTGCACCGAGGGTCTGCTCACGGACAGAGAGTACTTTACGACCCTGGCCTTCGTGCAGCTCGGCGAGAACGCCGAGAGGAGCTTTTCCTTCGCCCGCTCGCACGGCGCGGACACCCGCCTCGCGCCCGAGGAGCTGCCCGCGGACATCCTGACGGGCACGCGGGCGCTGCACTTCGGCACCCTCGCCATGACGGGTGAGCCGGAGCGGTCGGCGCAGCTCAGGGCGATAGAGCTCGCCCGCTCCGCCGGGGCGCTGCTGGCCTTCGACCCGAACTCCCGCGCCAGCCTCTGGGCGGACGAGGCGGATTTCCGGCGCGAGTGCGCGAGGCTGCTGCCCGAGAGCGACCTCGTCAAGCTGTCCGACGAGGAGACGGAGCTCGTTACGGGCGAGAGCTCGCCGGAGCGCGCGATAGCCGCGCTGCTGGACGCCGGCGTGGGCGCCGCCGCCGTGACCCTGGGCAGCCGCGGCGCCGTCGTGGGCAGCCGCGCCTCCGGCGGCTGCGTCTATTGCGAGGGAGTGCGCTGCCGCCCCGTGGATACGACCGGCGCCGGCGACGCCTTCTGGGGCGCCTTCCTGACGCGCTTCCTCGAGAGCGGCACCGCTCCCGCCGCCGCGGACAGAGCCGCGCTCGCGGACTTCACCGCCTTCGCGAACTCCGTCGGCGCCTACTGCGCGGCGCACTTCGGCGCCATAAGCGGCATGCCCACGCGCGCCGAGCTCGAGGCCTTCATGGCCGGGAGCCGCGAATGAGAAGAGATATAAGGCTCATAGTCTCCGACATAGACAACACCCTCCTGCGCTCGGACGGCTCCATGGCTCCGGAGACCACGGCCGCGCTTGAGCGCGCCGCCCGCGCCGGGATAGACACCGTCCTCGCCTCCTCGCGCACGCCGCTGTCCGCGGGCTTTCTCCTCGACCGGGTCGGCAATCTCACGCACATGATAATGCTGACCGGCTGCGCCGTCCGGGACATGAAAAGCGGCGAGTACCTCTACCGCCGCTCCATCGCCCCCGAGCACGCCGCCGCCATCCTCCGCCGCGCCGACGCCACGCCCGACTGCTACTTCGAGGCCTGCGACGGGGAGCGTTACGTCCTCGGCGAGACCAGCCTCGAGCACATAAAAAGCCGCGGCAAGTTCGCGCGCTATCTCCGAGACCTCGAGCCCTGCCTGGACGTCGTGCCGAGCCTCGCGGAGCATTTCCGCGGCCGCGCCGTGGACAAAATGTTCGTCTACGCCGACGAAGACGGGCGCCTGCGCGAGATAATCGAGAGCCTTCCCGGCCGCGACAGACTGAACTTCGTGAGCCCCATCCCGCACGGCTGCGACATCCTGCCCCGCGGCGCAGACAAGGGCGAGGCGCTCCGCGCCCTGCTCGCGGCGCTCTCCCTGCGCGAGGAGCAGGTGGCCGTATTCGGCGACAGCGAAAACGACGAGGCCATGTTCCTCCCGGGCGCGCTGAAGGTCGCCGTCGGCAACGCCTACCCCTCCCTGAAGGCGAAGGCGGATTTCGTCGCGCCCACGAACGACGAAAACGGCGTCGCGCAGGCGATAGACGCCCTGCTTCTCGGCTCCTGAGCAGAAAGGGCTTGTAAAATCGCGGCGAATGAGGTATGCTTAGGGAAAGAAATCTCTCGCACGGAGGCGGATATAATGGGCTTTTGGATCAAGCTGAAGGAGAATCCGAGACTGGCGGCAAGGATATGCTGGACGATAAACCTGTTCTGCTTCGCCCTGGGCGCGGCGGGTCTGCTGATTGACCTGAAGATACTCTTCCTCGCCGCGATCCTGCTGCTCATAGTCTTCGCGTTCATCCTGCCCAAGATACTCTGGCGCTGCCCCTACTGCGGCGAGCAGCTCCCCATAAACGGCATGATGCGCATAGACACCTGCCCCTTCTGCGGCAAGAAGCTGCCGTAAAAGCTGCGAAAAGCGCCCCCGGCGAGGCCGGGGGCGCTTTCGTGTCCGCAGGACTTACAGTATCCGCTTGAACTGCCGGTCGAGCTCCCTCCGGCTCAGCCT
>CALWYR010000153.1 GCA_944385805.1 uncultured Oscillospiraceae bacterium | reverse complement strand
GGCGGCGCACGCGCTGAGTCGCGGCCCCGGGGGACGCGCCCGCGCAGCAAGAAGAAGGAGTCCTTGGGTATCCTCTCGCCCGTGCGGTAGTCGCAGTAGACCAGGCCGAAGCGTGGGTAGTAGCCGTTGCTCCACTCGAAGTTGTCAGTCAGCGACCAGTGCAGCCAGCCGCGCAGGTCCACCCCGCCAGCCGCCGCGCGCGAGAGCGCCGTGAGATAGCGCGCGAGGAAGTCTATGCGCTGCGGGTCGTGCACACCGCCGTCGAGGCTGACCACGTCGGCGCAGGCAAGGCCGTTCTCCGCTATGTATGTGGGCGCGGGATAGCGCTCATAGAGATAGCGCACGCTCCAGTCCAGCGCCTCAGGCGTTATCGGCCAGCCCAGCGAGGTGCGCGGGAAGCCGGGGTACTCGGGCACGAATTCATAGCCTACCCCCGCGGCGCGCACACGTTTCCCGTGGTATATGTTGTAGCCTATCGCCTCAGGCGGGCAGTGGATAATCTCCAGCTCGGCCGGCGTGACGCCGGAGACCAGCTGCGCCCACTCGGTGCCCTCGCAGTCGGGGTAGCGGCCGTAGAAAATGGGGTCGAGCAGCCAGTTGTGGGTAAAGAGCGGGTCTCCCCCCGCAAGGTCGAAGCCGGCGATACGCGCCGCCGCTATATCCTCAGGTGACTCGCTGTCCGGGAAGCAGTGCCGGCCCGTTGAGACTATGCCCACCTTACAGCCAGGGTCGGCCGCCTTGACCGCGCGCATGGCGAGGCCGTGGGCGAGCTGCTGGTTCACAAGCACCCTGAACTGCCCGGCCCTGTCCAGCACGCGGCCCGGGGCATGAGAGCCGTCGCCGTAGCTCATGGTCACGGTGCACTGCGGCTCGTTGAGCGTGAAGTAGAGCTTCACCCGCCCGCGCAGATATTCCGCCATGCGCCCGGCGAAGCGCGCGAAGGCCTCCGCCGTCTCGGGCAGGAGCCAGCCGCCCCGCTCCTCGGCCGCCTGCGGCAGCTCCCAGTGGTAGAGCGTCACCACCGGCTGCACGCCCCGGCGCAGGCACTCGTCGGCCACGCGGCTGTAGTACTCGAACCCGGCCTCGTTCCAGCGCCCGTCGCCGAGCGGGTCGCAGCGGGCCCAGCTGACGGAGAAGCGGTAGACGTCCGCGCCCAGGCCGGCGGCGAGGGCCGCGTCCTCGGCGTAGCGGTGGTAGCTGTCGCAGGCGATGTCGCCGTTCTCGCCAAAATCTATCTTCCCCGGCGTGTGGGAGTATATGTCCCAGACCGAGGCCCCGCCGCCGTCGGCGGTGGAATAGCCCTCAATCTGGGGCGCGGCAGAGGCCGCGCCCCAGAGGAAGCCCTTTGGGAAGGCCAGTTTCATATTTTACCTCCATATCCGCGCCGCAATCCCGCGGCCCGCGGGCCGGCGGCAGAGGGCGGTTTGATTTCGCGGGCTCATCCGGCGATGGCGCCGTTGAAGAAAACGGCCTTCACATTGAGCTCCGCGTCGAGGACGACAAGGTTCGCCGCCTTGCCGGGCTCGAGCGTACCATAGCGGCGGTCGATGCCCAGCACCCTGGCCGGGTTATAAGCGGCGGCGCGCACGGCGTCCCCGAGGGGGATGCCGAAGCTGACGGCGGTCTTGAGGCAGCTCATGAGGTCGGTGACGGAGCCGGCTATGGTGCCGTCGGCGAGGGTGGCGAGCTTTCCGGTGACCCTGACCGCCTGGCCGCCGAGGGTGTAGTCGCCGTCGGGCATTCCGGCGGCGCGCATGGTGTCGGAGATGAGCACCACGCGCTCCGCTCCGAAGAGCCTGAAGACCGCGCGCACCACGCTCGGGTGGATGTGGACGCCGTCGCATATCAGCTCCACCATGACCTGTGGGGAGTCGAAGGCCGCGCCCACGACCCCCGGCGCGCGGTGGGTGAAGGGCGGCATGGCGTTGAAGAGGTGCGTGGCCTCCCTCGCGCCGCGGCGGTAGGCCTCCATGGCCGTGTCATAGCCGGCGGCGGTGTGCGCGAGAGAGACGGTGACCTCGCCCTCCACGGCCTCGATGAACTCCATCGCGCCGGGCTCCTCGGGCGCTATGCTGATGAGCTTCACAAGCCCGCGCCCGGCCTCGGCCAGGCGGCGGAACATGGCGACGTCGGGCCTGTGCAGCCACTCGCCGTTCTGCGCGCCCTTCTTGGCCATCGAGAGGAAGGGCCCTTCCAGGTTTATGCCCACGAGCTCCGCGCCGGGCTTGCGCGCGTCGCGGTGGTCGGCGGCGGTGCGGCAGACCCTTACGAGCTGCTCCTCAGGCAGGGTCATGCCCGCCGGGCAGATCTGCGTCACGCCGCGGCTGAGCTCATACCTCGCCATTGTCTCCAGGCCCGCCGCGTCGGCGTCGGAGAAGTCCGCGCCCATGCAGCCGTGGAAGTGCAGGTCGGTGAGGCCGGGTATGACATAGCAGCCGGCGGCGTCGTAGACCTCGCCGTCCGGGCTGTCCACGCTGACAAGAGAGCCGCTGAGGCAGAGGTCGCGGCTCACGAAGCCGCGCTCGAGGTCGAATACCCGCCCTGCGGTAATTTTCATTTTACATCCCTCCCGGGCAGAATTTCCTAAGCACATCATACCCTCGCCGCCGCGGTACGTCAAGGCAGATTTTCCGGATGATTTCCACCTTGACAGCGGCGCAAAAGCTGATAAGCTATAGTTGCAGATGATTCCGGATCCCAACACCGCAAGGAGGCTGTTTACCATGAACTTTCTCGGTATAGACGTGCCCGTCAGGAACGTCCCCGAGCTCGACGCGGGCTTCATCCCGCTGGGCAAATTCTTCAGCGCCTTCCTCGAGGGCGCCGCCGAGCCGCTCGGCATCGCCGTTGAGCGCGCGGGAGGCGAGGTCGCCGTCTATGAGACCCGCGTCCACGGCACGCCGGAGTACGCCGCCGCCGACCGCTATTACGCCGACCGCCTCGTCAAGTTCCTGCTGTGGAGCAAGGGAGGCTTCCGCGTCTATATCCGCGGCAGCGAGGAAATCTTCCGCGCCGTCGCCGGGGCCTACCGCGCCGGTGGCAGCCGCGAGTTCGACGCCGACTTCATGGCCCGCGTCTATGAGCGTCCCTTTGAGGTCGTGCGCTGCGAGGCGCTGCCGCGGGAGTTCAGCCGCCCGGAGGCCATCGGCCGCC
This sequence comes from uncultured Oscillospiraceae bacterium, assembly GCA_944385805.1. Taxonomy (GTDB): domain Bacteria; phylum Bacillota; class Clostridia; order Oscillospirales; family Oscillospiraceae; genus Scatomorpha. Next base: position 33,376 of record CALWYR010000153.1, on the reverse strand, counting down.
ACATGAACGGCTGCCGCATCGGCTTCGACGCCGGCGGCAGCGACCGCAAGGTCAGCGCAGTCATCGACGGAGAGAGCGTCTTCTCCGAGTAGGTCGTCTGGTACCCGAAGGTCACCGCCGACCCCGACTACCACTACGAGGGCATAGTCTCCGCGCTCAAGAGCGCCGCCGCGCACATGCCGCGCGTCGACGCTGTGGGCGTATCCTCCGCCGGCATCTATATCGACAACCGCACCATGGTGGCAAGCCTCTTCCTCAAAGTGCCGCCCGAGCTCTTCGACGCCAAGGTCAAGGACATCTATATCCGCGCCGTGCGCGACACCTTCGGCGACATCCCCGTGGTCGTGGCCAACGACGGCGACGTCAGCGCCCTCGCCGGGGCCATGAGCCTGGGCGAGAACAACATCATGGGCATCGCCATGGGCACCAGCGAGGCCGTCGGCTATGTCGACGAGAACGGCAACGTCACCGGCTGGCTCAACGAGCTCGCCTTCGCCCCCGTGGACGCCAGCCCCGAGGCAATGGCCGACGAGTGGTCCGGCGACATCGGCTGCGGCGTCAAATACTTCTCCCAGGACGGCGTAATAAAGCTCGCCCCCCGCGCCGGCATAGAGCTTGACGAGGACGAGGCCCCCGCCGCCAGGCTAAAGGCCGTCCAGGCCCTGATGGACGCCGGCGACGCGCGCGCGGAGAGCGTCTACCGCTCGATTGGCGTCTACCTCGGCCACACCCTCGCCTTCTACCACGGCTTCTACGGTCTCAAGTACGTGCTGCTCCTGGGCCGCGTGATGAGCGGCCGCGGCGGCGATATCATCCTCGAGACCTGCAGGGCCGTCCTCGCCGACGAATACCCCGACGTCGCGGGCAAAATAGTGCCCACCCTCCCGGATGAGAAGGCCCGCCGCGTAGGCCAGAGCGCCGCCGCCGCCAGCCTCCCCGTTGTGGAATAATAAAGTGAAAGCGCCCGTGCGTCGCACGGGCGCTTTGCTCATCGGGAGCTTCTCCGCGCCGGGGGCGCGGCCGCGTCCCTGTTACGAGGTTTCGCATGCCGCCAGCACCGTGGTGTTCTGTGTCAGCAGGCTGCATATCGCGTTGATGTTGGAGTCGGTCGTGGGGCAGCAGAGTATCCTCAGATAGCTTATCGGGCCAAGCCCCGCGTCTATGGCCGAGCTGAGCTGGGACGCCGTGCAGCCCGCGCCGCCGTTGACGCCGTCTATGGTCACGGCGCAGTAGACAAGGGAGCTGCTCTCGGCGTAGCTGCGGCAGACGGCGTCATACTCGCTCGAGGCGCTGGCAATCAGCACGGTGGTGAAGTGGGCGCGGCTCCATAGCGCCTCGACGGCGCTCTCGTACATGGTGCCGGGCGACTCCTCGCAGAGCACGCCCACATTGTGCCCCTCCCCTATTATGCGCCGCACCGTCTCCGGGCTGTCCGTAATCTCGGCGGACTCGAGGAAGAAGGCCGCTTTGAGCCCGTAGGCCTGGAGCGTGCTGAGCAGGGTATCGGACGGCAGGCCCTGGAAGGAGAGGAAAACCACCCGCTGCCCGGTGTAGGCCGGGTCGTCCTGGCTGCCGACGCCGGAGTTGATGTACTCGTCGTAGCGGCTTATCATCATCGGCCTCGCGGCGACCATGAACTGCTCGTCGGTAAAGCGGGCGCTGCCGTCGCGGATGCGGCAGACGTCGCCGTAGGTGCTGCCGCGTATATACGACCAGGAGAGGCCGAACTGCCGGCAGACGAAGTTGACCGGCACATACACGCTCCCGCCGCGGGAGATGGCGCTGGAGGTGTAGTAATTGTTGTCCTCGTCGTAGCTCTCGCCGGTGGAGAGGTTGAAGCTGATCTGGTGGGAGGACGACTGCAGCACGGCTACCTGCGTATCCGGCGACCAGGAGTCGTATATCCCGAATGTGCGGAAAATGCCCAGCGGCACATAGTACTGCCCGCCCTGGCTGACCGCCTGGCTGGTGAGAGGCAGCAGGTTCTCGTTGAGCGCGATAAAGCACACCGACGCCTCGCCGGCGGCGGCGCAGGGCACTATTATGAGCAGCAGGGCCAGCATGACGGCCAGCACTTTTTTCATCTCGCGCCTCCAGAGCTTTGTTGCTCACATTCTACCACAATCGCGGCGCTGCGGCAAGTGGGAGAAAAAAGCCGACTTTTTTAAAATAACCTATTGACAAATGCCGCGCTGTCTGGTATATTACAAAAGCCGCTTGTGAGAGCGCGCCTGTGGCCGAGTAGTTCAGTCGGTTAGAACGCTAGCCTGTCACGCTAGAGGTCGAGGGTTCAAGTCCCTTCTCGGTCGCCACACCCCACGGGCTATACCCGTGGGGTGAAGTATGCTGCTGTAGCTCAGTAGGTAGAGCGCATCCTTGGTAAGGATGAGGTCCCCGGTTCGAATCCGGGCAGCAGCTCCAGAATTTGAGCAGGGTCCGCCCTGCTCTTTTTCTTTTTCAAATCACGCTGAAAACGCCCGCCGGACGGCGGGCGTTTTCATGCGTCTCAGGCCTTTTCCTTCATGCGCTTCCACACCTTGCGGTAATAGGCGGCGTATAGCGCGAAGGACATCAGCGTGACGGCTATCTGCACGCAGATAAGCGCCGTCTGCCAGGCTTTGGGCAGCTCCGGGAAGAGCAGCAGGAGGAAAATCACGAGGTATGTCACGGCGGTGCAGACCTTGCCGTACCACATCGCGCCCTCGAGGCGGAAGCCGCGGCGCAGCATCACGAGGCCCATCACGCCCATAAAGCCCTCTTTAACAATGTAGAGCGCCAGCACGAGGCGCATCAGCGGGAAGTCGAAGGCCAGGCTCAGCGCCACAGAGACCATGGTCAGCTTGTCCGCCACCGGGTCTATGAGCTTGCCCCACTCGGTTCTCATGTTGAAGTGCCGCGCTAGCTTGCCGTCGAACATGTCCGTGAGTCCGGATACGGCGATTATAAGCGCGGCCCAGACGTAACCGCGCGGCTCCCCGGCGCCGAAATACACCAGCAGATAGACTGGTATGAGCGCGAGCCGGAAATAGCTCAGCAGATTAGGTATGGAAAAATACTCTCGAACAGTTTCCTTTTTCACGAAAAATTACCCCTGATTCACCCTTACAAGCTCAAATACCGCCTCAGCTATGCGCTGAGCGGCGCCATGGGGGAAGTTGGCCTCCATCGCCTCGCGCATGGGCGCGAGGTCAAGCTCTCCGCTGACCATGGCGCGGGCGGCGGCAGGTATCTCCTCCACGGGCACGTATTTCGCGCAGCCGTGAGACGTGAGATACGCGAGATTCTTGCTCTCCACGCCGGGCACGGCATCGACTATCAGCATGGGCAGTCGCTTGGCCATCGCCTCGCTGCTGGTAAGCCCGCCGGGCTTGGAGATAATCAAATCGGCGGCGTCCATCCACAGCCCCACCTGGCGCGTATAGCCGACGGCGCGGACATTGGCGAGCCCGGAGCCCTCCAGCGAGGCGCGCAGCTTCTCATTGGTGCCGCAGAGCGCGGCCACGCGCGAACCGGCGGGCAGCCCGCGGCTGAGCTCGCCGGCGAGCCACTCCATGGGCCCGCAGCCCATCGAGCCGCACATGAGCAGCACCAGCGGCCCCTCCTCCGGCAGGTCGAGCAGCACGCGCGCAAGGCGTCGCGGCGAGCGCTCGGAGTATTCGCGCTGTACGGGTATGCCCGTCTCCAGCACCGTCTCCGGCTCCAGCCCGCAGGCGGCGAACTCCTCCGTGAGCCCGGCGGGGACGCAGTTGAGGTCGAGCGCGCACTCGGCAAAGCCGGGGCTGCAGGTGTAGTCCGTGGCCACGTTGACGCAGGGCAGCGAAAGTTCAGCGCGCTTCCTCAGCGCCGCGAGCATAAAGGACGCGAAAACGTGGACACTGACCACGGCGTCAAAGCCGCCCTCTTCAATGTAACGACCCAGGTTTTTCGCCCCGCGCACGCACTCCACGCGGAAGGCCCGCGCGCCGCCGCGGCGCTCAAACTTATATCCCATGCCGAAGAGGCGCGGCAGATAGCGGTAGACGAACACGTGGCCGCGGCTTATCACCTTTTCATCCAGCCTGGGCAGGAATCGCAGCGCGTCGACTATGGTGCAGACGCAGCCGTTTTCACCGGCCGCCTGCGCTATGGCCCGGGCGGCGCTGTTGTGCCCGCCGCCGGTGCTGCAGGTCAGTATCAGTAGCTTCATTGTGCCTCCAGAAAAGCGGACGAGGGTCTCTCCCTCCCCGTTATTGTAAGCCTAAACCCGGGAATTCAAAAATCTTTCAACCCGGACGCGCATTTTCGAGCCGTATCGACCGCGCGCCCGCCCGCAAAAGCCCCGGAGCTTGTCCGGGGCGCGTCTTTAGCTGTGTCAGTTATTATAATACAGGGCGAATTATATGGCAAGTTAAGATTGTATTAACCCGCCCCGCCGCCGGCGCGGCATAATTCCCCGCCGCGCGCTCATATACTTCATCACGACTAGCCGGGAGTGGTGAAAATGAGGACTGACATAGAGGAGCGGGCCCTGCGCCTGGCGGAGTACATAACCGAGCACCGCGCCACGGTGCGAGCGGCGGCAAAGCAGTTCGGCATCTCCAAGTCCACCGTCCACAAGGATGTCACCGAGAGGCTGGAAACGCTCGACGGCGAGCTATATGAGCGCGTGCGCGCGCTGCTCGACGAGAACAAGGCCGAACGTCATATACGCGGGGGAATGGCGACAAAGGAAAAGTTCACGCATATCAAGGGCCGCGCATGAGCGCGGCCCTTACAGCTTGACATGGAAGGGATTATATGTTAAGCTGTATTTAAAGAAATATTTAAATACGGTGAGGCACATGGGATACAGGGAAATACTAGCGGCTCTGGCCGACGAGACGCGCAGGGGGATATTGCAGGAGCTGCGGCGCGGCCAGAGGTCCGCCGGCGAGCTCGCCGAGGCGCTGGGCGTGAGCCCGCAGGCGCTCTCCTATCACCTCGCGAAGCTGAAGAAATCGGAGCTGGTGCGCGAGACGCGAAGGGGAAATTTCATCTACTATGAGCCCGACCTCACGGTTCTCGACGAGGCCCTGGTCTGGCTCACGGAGCTGCGCCGGGGCGAGAGCGATGAAGCGGTCAAGGCTAATAATTGACCTCCTCACCCTCTTCCCTTTCGCCGCGGCGATGATTGCCCTCGCGCTCGCGCCGGACGAGATACCCGCGCACTGGGATTTTTCCGGTGCGGCCGACCGGATCGGGAGCAAGTGGGAAATACTGCTCTGGCCGGGAATTATACTGCTGCTGCGCCTGCTGCTGGGCTGGACTGAGAAGCTCGTGCGCGCAAAGGACCGCGAGGGAGAGAAGAACGCACGGTACATAACGACGTCTACAATTGCGGCTCTCGCGCTTATGGATTTCCTCTCGCTGTATTTTATGCGCTTTTCCATCAGCCGCGACTTCGACATAGACGACTACAACTCCGCCGTCTGGCAGATTTCAATGTCCCTCGCGGGGCTCAGCATGATACCATACGGGAATATGCTGCCCAAGCTGCGGCTCAACTCCACCGTCGGGCTGCGCACGCGCTACAGCGTGAAAAATGAGGAGACCTGGGCGCTCTGCCAGCGCTTCGGCGGCAAAAGCATGATAGCTGGCGGCGTCGTCATAATAATATGCGCGCAGCTCATGCCGGACATACGCAGCTTCATCGCGCTCTTAGCCGTGACCGCCATAATGTGTATAGTCGACTGCCGCTACGCGAAATGGGCGTACTATAAGACGCTCGGGAGCCGGGAGGAGGACGGGCAGTGAACGGGAAAACGGAAAAGTACCTCAAGCTCGCCGCGAATATACTGACGCTTCTGCCGATAGCCGTCTGCGTCCTCGCTATCTGCACCGCTCCGGAGCAGATTGGCGGGCACTGGAACTCCGCGGGCGAGCTCGACAGACTGGGAAGCAAGTGGGAGCTCGTGATATGGCCGCTCATGGTGCTCTTTGTGCGCGGGATCATGGCCGTGCTCACCGTCGCGGTTCCCGACAACAGCGGCGTAAACCGCCGCGTTATGCGCTGGGCTGCCGTCTGCGTGCTGGCGCTCTTCGACGCGATGGCCGTCTACTTCACCTACTGCGCCGTGACGCGCGCGGAGACGCTCTCGCTCTACAGCCTCGACGTCTGGCAGCTCACGAACATAGTCCTCGGCGCGGTATTCATCCCCGTCGGAAATCTCCTGCCGAAGCTGCGCATGAACGCCCTCGCCGGCTACCGCACAAGGTGGAGCATGTCGAACGAGCGCGCCTGGAGCCTCGCGCAGCGCCACGCGGGGCGCGCGCTGGTCGTCTCCGGGACGGTCATGGCGCTTATCGGCCTTATGGTTGACGGGGTCGCGGGGCTATGCCTCTCCGTCTGCGCCCTCGCTCTCGCGCTGGTCACAGCCGACCGCAGGGCCAAAAGCGAATACAATAAAACCGAGCCGCCGGAGTGACCGGCGGCTCTCATTATATATTCCCCATACTCTGCGCGAAGGCCGATTTTGGCGTTCACCCCGGCTAATACACGCGCACGCGCGCCTTCAGCCGTCCCTTGCGCGTCTCGCCCTCTATGCCGAGGTAGGCAAAGCGCCCGTGCCCGCGCACGGAGACCATGTCGCCCTCCCGCGCCTCCGCGCCGGGGCCGCGGGCGGGCAGAGAATTCACCAGCACCAGCTCGCGCTCAAAGAGCCGCTGCGCTTCCGCGCGCGAGAGGCGGTAGACGGCGGCGGCCAGCGCGTCGAGGCGCGGCGAGCTCACGTTGACGGACGTCTCCCTTGGCGGCTCCGGCGGCTCTATGGCGGCGGGGTCTGCCGGCTTCACGCGCACGGTCGTGCGCCGCACCTCGCCGAGCTGGGCGGCTATGTACTCCGCGACGCTGTCAAGGCAGAAGAGATACGCCGTCTTGCCCTGCACGAGGATGTCGCCCAGTGTCTCGCGTTTGATGCCGAGGGCCATGAGCGCGCCCAGGTAATCCCTGTGCGTGAGCGCCTCGGCGAATTTGGCGTTGGCGGGCGCTATCTCGAGGCAGACGACCCGGCTTTCCCACTCGCAGCCCTCCCAGGGCAGCAGCACGGCGCAGCGCCGCTCCGCGCCCTCCCAGCCTCCGTCAAAGGCGAAGGGCTCAAGCCGGAGCCTTGTGAGCTCCGCCTGCTCCGCGGGCGTGAGGAAGCCGGAGCTCGCCGCCTCGCCGCGCTTTTGGGCCCGGCGCGCGAGCTCTGTCAGCCGCTTTTTCACTTGTTCGAGCTCATTATCCATGCGACCAGTATAATCCCCGGCGCGCGCCGCGTCAATATCCGCTCCGGCGCGGCATATACTCCCGCGAGGGGGTGTGCGCATGGCGGCGCTTGAAAGCGTCTCCGCGCTCTTGTGGGGGCCGGCCTCTCTGGCGGCCTTCGCGGGCGCGGGGCTCTATCTCACGTATATGAGCGGCGGCGTGCAGCTGCGCCGCGCCGGCGCCTGGCTGGGCGGCACTCTGCAGCGCTTTGCGCGCGGAGGGGCGGCCGGCGGCATGTCGCCGCTGCAGGCGCTCTCCACGGCGCTCGGCGGCACGGTTGGCACGGGCAATATCGCCGGGGTCACGCTCGCGCTCTCCCTCGGCGGGCCGGGCGTGCTCTTCTGGATGTGGGTCTCGGCCCTGCTGGGCATGGCCACCAAGTACGCAGAGGTGCTGCTCTCGCTCAGGTTCCGCGAGCGGAACGGGCTCGGCGAGCGGGTTGGCGGGCCCATGTATTACATCAAAAACGGTCTCGGCAAGCGCTGGCGGCCGCTCGCGTATCTCTTTGCCGCCGCGGGCGCTCTGGCTGCCTTCGGCATGGGCAGCGCCGTACAGGCGGGAGAAATCCGCTCGGCGCTCTCCACGCTCGCGGATACTCTCGCCGTACCCGTTGGCAGCGGATTCGCGCTGGCCGTCGGGCTGGCAACAGCCCTGCTGGCCGCCGCCGTCCTGCTGGGCGGGGTAGAGCGGCTGGGCAGCGTCGCGGCGCTGCTGGTGCCGGGGATGAGCGCGCTCTATATTGCCGTCTGCCTCGCCGTGCTCTTCGTCTGCCGCGAAAACCTGCTGCCGGCGCTGGGCGCGGTTTTCAGCGACGCCCTCTCGCCCCGCGCGGGGCTCGCGGCCTGCGCCGGCTGGGGCTTCAGGCGCGGGGTCTTCTCCAACGAGGCCGGGCTCGGCTCCTCCCCCATCGCCCACGCGGCCAGCACGGAGAGCGACTGCGCGAGGCAGGGCCTGGCCGGTATCTTCGAGGTCTTCGCCGACACCATCGTTATCTGCACCCTCACCGGGCTCACGCTGCTCGTAAGCGGCGTCATGGGCGGCGGCGAGCCCACTACGGCGCGCAATACCGCGGCCTTCTCCCTTGTCCTCGGCGAGAGGGGCGCCGCCGCCTTCGTCGCTCTCAGCATCACGCTCTTCGCCTTTTCCTCCCTGCTCAGCTGGGGCATGTACGGCTCGCGCTGCTTCGCCTTCCTCAGCGGCGGGCGCTTCGGCCGCGCGTACCGCGCCGCCTTCTGCGCCGCCGCGCTTATGGGGGCGCTCAGCGAGCCCGGCGCGGTCTGGCTAGCGAGCGACGTACTCAACGCCCTCATGGCCGCGCCCAACCTGGCGGCGCTCATACTGCTCTCCGGCACGGTGAGGTCGGAGACACGGCGCTTTTTTGGCAAAAACAGTTGCCGCTGACAGACGCCGGTGATATAATTTCCCCAGTAACTACGCGGGGAGGCGCTTATATGTCCGTTCAGCGCGAGATGACCGTGGGCCGCGTGCTGCTGAGCTTTCCCGAGCTCTATGGCCCGCTTATGGAGCTGGGGCTCTGTTGCGTGAGTGAGGAGACGGTCATGTGGAGCATGGACCGTCTGGCCGCAGACATCGGCTGCGACGCCGCCGAGCTGGTCGTAAAGCTCAATGACAAGCTGAAAATGCTGAGAAAAGTGGAAGAAGAATAATGCAAAAGACAAAGTACATGGTATTGAGCGGCTTTCTTGGCGCGGGCAAGACCACGAGCATGATCGCCTTCGCCCGCAGCGTCAACAGGCGCTATGGCAGTGCCGCGATCCTCGCCAACGACCTCGGCGCCGGCAACATAGTCGACGCGGACTTCACCGCCGAGAGCGGCGTGCTCACGTCCAGCATCGCCGGCAACTGTATATGCTACCAGCACGAGAACCTCATAGACTAGCTCCATCAGCTCTCCGCGGGCGGCGCGGAGGTTATCTTCTCCGACATCCCCGGCTGCGGCATCGGCGCGCTCGACCATGTCTACCTCCAGACCGCCGAAAAGGAGGGCGACGAGTTTGAGCTCCTGCCCTTCACCTGCGTCGTCGACCCCGAGCGGCTGAAGATGCTCATGGATGACGGCGGCGACATAAACCTGCCCCCCGAAATGCGCTTCCTGCTGGACGCGCAGATGGCCGAGGCCGACCTCATCGTCCTCAACAAGACGGACGTCATAGACGAGGCCCTGCGGGAAAAGTGCCTCGGGCTCATCCGCACCCTGCACCCGGACACGCCCGTGATGGCCATGTCCGCGCGCAGCGGCGAGGGCGTGGACGAGGTCGTCGACTACATCATGACGCACAGCTCACCCGCCGAGCACCGCGAGATAGGCTACGGCAGCGAGGCCTTCATGGCCGCCGAGCGCCTGCTCAGCTGGTACAACCGCCGCGTCTGGCTCGAACAGCGCGAGGACAGGAGCACGGATTTCAACGCCGTGCTCGCCGGGCTCTTCGAGGGCGTGCGCGCCGCGCTGCAAAAGGCGGGCGGCAACGTGCCGCACCTCAAGATGTTCGCCTCCGGCCTGGACGGCGACTATTTCAAGGCCAGCCTGCTCGGCGTGGACTACCCCATCGAATTCGACCGCAGGCTCGAGCGCGAGTACGCGGCGCTCTCCGTTATCATCAACGCCCGCGCCGCCGCAGGGGCCGAAACCATGGCCGCCGCCGTCGACGAGGCGCTGGACGCCGTCTGCGAAAGCTTCTGCCTCAAGTCCCGCACCTTCTTCCTCGAAAACTTCGGCATGATGGACGAGGGCCGCGGCAACGGCGGCCGCGCGTCCCGTTACTGAGCCATACCGGCGCCGCACACGCGCTCACCGGCGCGGAGCTTGAACGTCTTGACGGACGCGGCAGCGTCTTCTGCCCCGTCCGCCAGAAATAACAGCCCCAAGTCAAAAGCCGCTCTCCCTACAGTGGAGAGCGGCGTTTTTACTTTTCCGTGTCCGGCAGGGCCAGGCAGCCGAGCGTCACGGCGGCGGCGACAAGCGCGCTGTCAGCTCGGGGATGTCGGCGTCGAAGACCAGCGGCATGGAGAAGTTGAAGAGGAGCAAATCCGGCCCAAAGAGCGCCCCGCGCCGCCCAGCAGCAGGCCCATCGCCGGCAGCGCGAGGCTGTCGGCGAGCTGATAGGTCACGCGGTCGAGCGCCGCCGTGTCGTCAAGCGCAGGTAAAATGCCCGTTAATCTTAATGCAGCCGGCGTTGCAGGGCCGCTGCCGGAAAAAATAATGAAATCTTAAATCACTTTTGTCTCCGGCGGCGTTATATTATTTGAGGATATTCTCATGGAGGTGAGTCAGGTGCGGGACGGAGAGCTGTTCGAGCTGCTGGAGGCCGGCGACATATCGGCGCTGGACGAGCTCATCGGCGCGTATTATCCGGAGATACTGCGCTACTGCCTGCGCCACACGCCGACGCGCGAGTGCGCCGAGGACGCGGCCCAGGAGACCTTTTTAAACTGCGTCCGCCACATCGAGGCCTACGTCCACCGCGGCCATTTCCGCGCCTGGCTCTATAAGATAGCGGCCAACGCCTGCGCCGACCAGTTCCGCCGCGCGAAGGACAGCGCCGAGCCGCCGGAGCGGGCCGCGGACGAGCCCGGCTACGAGCGCGCGGAGCTCAAAGCCGACCTCGAGCGCGCGCTCGCGAAGCTCCCTGCGGAGCAGCGGGAATTGCTGCTTCTGCGCTACGCCCACGAGCTCACGCTTCGCGAGATCGCGGAGATCCGGCGCGAGCCGATGCGCACGGTGCAGTCGCGCCTGCGCGCCGCGCTCAAGGCCCTGAGGAAGCTTATGTGAAAGGAGAAGCCATGAAATCGGTTGACATAATATCAACACTGCGCTCCCTGCCCGCGCCGGAGCCGGACGCCGGGCGGATGAGGCGGACGCTCCGGCTCTGCCGGGCGGAGTACCGCGCGCGAAGGCCGCTGAGGCGCGTCGGCGCGTGGGAGCTCATGCGCCGCCAGCTGCGCTTCACGATCCTGCCGGTCTGGGCGCTGCAGGGCGCGTTGCTGCTCTTTATCTGCCTCGCGCTGGGCGCGGCGCGGCCGGCGGAGGAGCTGATACCTGCCTCGGCGAGCCTCGCCGCGGAGCTGGCGGCGCTGACGGCGCTGCCCTTCCACAGCCGCGCGCGGCGCTATGGCATGGAGGAGGTCGAGGCCGCGGCGCGGCTCTCGCGCGCGAAGCTCACGCTCGCGCGGCTGGGCGCGGCCGCCGTGGGCGACGCGGTCTGCGTCGCGGCGGCGGCGCTCCTGAGCGGCGGCGGCTGGTATGTGACGCTGGTCTTCGTCGCGACGCCCTTTTTGCTCACCACGGCTGTGAGCCTCGCCGCGCTGAGCCGCGCGGGCGGCGTCTACTCCGCGATTTGCCTCGGCGCGCTGATGGCGCTGGGCTATTACGCCGCGGCGGCGAGCTGGAGCTTTGATATGCTGCGCATTTCACCGCTGCTGGCGGCGGGGATCTGCCTTGCGGCAATCGCGGCGATAGCGGTCGAGATGTATGCTGAAATACGCGGAAATGGTATGGAAAAGAGGCTTGGATATGAATATTGAAATACAAAATCTCACAAAGAAATTCGGCAAAAAGACCGCCGTCGACTCCGTCAGCCTGACGCTGACGCCCGGCGTCTGGGGACTCATAGGCGCGAACGGCGCGGGGAAGACGACGCTCATGCGCATGCTCGTGGGCATCCTGACGCCCACCTCCGGCCGCGTACTCTGCGACGGCGCGGACACGCGCGAGATGGGCGAGGCCTGGCGCGACATGCTCGGATACCTCCCGCAGAGCTTCGGCTACTACCCCGAGTTCAGCGTCGCGGACTACCTCGACTACATGGCCGCGCTCAAGGGCCTGGAGAAGAAAGCCGCGCGCAGAAAGATTGCGGAATTGTGCGAAATTCTCTCGCTGACGAGGGTTTATAAGAACAAAATCAAGAAGCTCTCCGGCGGTACACAGCGCCGAGTCGGCATAGCCCAGGCCATGCTCAACGACCCCCGGGTGCTGATACTCGACGAGCCCACAAGCGGCCTGGATCCCGGCGAAAGGGTGCGCTTCCGGAACCTTTTGAGCGAATTTGCCCGCGGGCGTATAGTGCTCATCTCGACGCATATCGTCTCCGACGTCGAGTACATCGCCGCGGAGAACGCCGTCATGAAGGCCGGGCGCATAATCGACGCGGGGACGACGGCCGAGCTCCTGCGCGCCGTGGAGGGCCGGGTCTTCACCGCGCGCATACCCGAGCGCGAGCTTGAGCGCGCCGAGAGCGCGGTGCGCGTCGTCTCGCTCAAGAACGAGGGCGGCGGCGAGACGCTCGTCCGCTATGTCGCCGAGGGCCCGCTCCTGCCCGGCAGCGACTTCGCCGAGCCGCGCCTCGAGGACCTCTACCTCTGGCTCTTCCGCGACGAGAGGAGGCAGGACGATGTATAAGCTGGAAATGAAGCGGCTGCTCAAAACGCGCTCGACGAGGATACTTATGGCTGTGGCGCTGCTCGTCACGCTGATATTCTGGTGCATCAACGTATTTGACGCGTATTACTATTCCAACGACGGGAAGTCCTACCACGGGCTCGACGCCATGCAAATGCGCAGAATTGTCGCAGAGTCCGCCGAGGGCGAATGGACGCCTGAGCGCTTGCGCGATGTCTTCACACAGGTTGCCGAGGTGAATGCCAACTATGGCGCAGCGGCAGATGGGGCGGCAGCCGACTACACACTCACGTTCATGCGCAGCCTGCTTCAGGTATGCGACGTCCAGTATGTAAACGAGATAACGCCGGAAATGGCCGCGCAGTATTACACCCTGCGCAAGGCGCGCATTGAGGAAGCCACGACGCTCAACTACGGCCCGGCGGCCGCCGAGGCCGCGCTGAAGCTCGACGAGAACATGGCCGAGCCCTTTTACTACGAGTTTGGCTTCGGCACGGGCAGCGACACAGCGTCCACATTGCCGGTCAGCCTCTTCGCCGTCGCCATAGTGTGCTCCATTATCTGCGCGCCGGTGTTCGCCTCCGACTACTCTACTGGCGCGGACGACATCCAGCGCTGCACGCGCTGCGGCTGCAAGAGGCTCGGCAAAGCGAAGCTGCTCGCGGCCATGACGCTGAGCACGGCGCTCTACTTTGTCTGCGCCGCCGTGTTCGTGGCGCTGACGCTCGCGGTGTACGGGGACGACAAGACCTCGGCGCAGCTGGCGCTCGACGCGCTGGTGCTGATCGACATAGACATGAACGGTGTGCTCGTGCTCATGCTGATCGCAGGGCTTCTGAGCGTCCTCGCCATGACGGCCTTCACCCTCTGGCTCTCCGCGCGCATGAGGAGCTCCGTCGCCGTGCTGGCTATAGCCCTCGCCGTCGCCATTGCGCCGACCTTCCTGGTCATCCTCCTGCGCGACAGCGCCCTCGGCGATTGGCTCCGCCTGCTGCTGCCCGGCGGCGGCCTCGGCCTCGGGACGGGCATGATAGTTGACATCCAGGTCGGAAAATTCCTCACCCTCGGCCCCGTCGCAATCTGGACGCCCTTCGCCGCGCTGGCCGTGCCCGCGCTGGAAGCGCCCGCGTTCGCGCTGTTAGCTCGGCGGGCGTATGTGCGCCACGAGGGCGCGTGAGAGGAGGGCGGGTATGTATAAGCTGGAGCTCAAGCGGCTCATAAAGTCGCGCTCGACGCTGTTCCTCGCGGCGGCGATGCTGGGGATGAGTGTGTTCTTCGCCTGCGTCACGGTCGCCGGGGCAGGGAGTATGGAGTCGCGCGGATATATCACCCTGCGCGGGATGGAGGCCATAGAGTACCAGCGCGGGCTGTTCGCGGAGGTCGAGGGCTATGTGACGACGGAGCGGCTTGAGGAGATGTCCGATTACAGCGTGTGGGCGCGGGATACCTACGGACGCGCCGATAACATGCCGCGGGACGTATACGAAAGGTGGATATCCTACGAGCCCATCCTCTCCGGCAGCTGCGGGCGGATGTCGTGCGAAGCCGACGAGTATTACGCGGAAAGGAGGGCGGCCCTTGCCCGTTTGGCGCCGTCTGAGGCCGCCATTGCAAGCGCGCTGGCCCTGAACTGGCGGGTGGACGAACCCTTCTACTGGGAATACGGCTTTGGGGGAAGCGAGGCCGGCGTGAACTGGACGCTCTGCCTCTTTGCGCTCTGCCTTTTCTGCACGGTGATCGCCGTGCCCGCGTTTTCACAGGGCTATTCATGCGGCGCGGACGGCATACTGCGCTGTGCAAGGCTGGGCCGCGGCAAGCTCGCGCGGGCGAAAATCCTGGCCGTGTACAGCGTCTGCGGCGCGTTATATCTGCTCTCCGCCGCGCTGTTTTGCGCAGTCATCCTGCTGACCTTCGGGCCGGACGGCAGCTCTGCCCAGCTCAAGCTGGGGGCCTTCGTGCTGCTGGACATGAGCATGACCGGCGTCCTCGCGCTCTGCGTACTCTCCGGCCTGATTACGATGCTCGCGAGCGTATCCTTCACGCTTTGGCTCTCGTCGCTGCTGCCGAACGGCGTACATGTGCTCGCGCTCTCCGCCGTCATGCTCGCGCTGCCGAGCTTTGTAAACGCGTACATGAGCTATCCGGCCTGCGACTGGCTCAGGCTTCTTCTGCCCACGGGCAGTACGGGGCTGCAGATTGGCATGTATAACGAGCTGGCGGCGTATCGCTTCCTCACCCTCGGCCCCGCCGCAATCTGGACGCCCTTCGCCGCGCTGGCCGTGCCCGCGCTGGAAGCGCCCGCGTTCGCCCTGCTCGCCCGGCGCGCCTATGTGCGCCACGAGGGCGCGTGAGAGGCCGCGATATAAAGACGGCAGACGCAAAAGCGTCTGCCGTCTTTTTACGCCGTTTCGCGGTGGGCCAGCTGCATGTAGTGCTGGTAGAGTATGCCGAAGCGGTGGATGTACTTGGGCTTCCAGGGCTTTTCCTTGCCGCAGAAGTGGAGGATGGAGGTGTTTCGCATGACCCAGCGAAGGTCGTACTCGCCGCCGCTCCGCAGGAGATAGCTCGAGTAGTTGCGCGCGTCGTAGTTCCAGCGCGCGTCCTCGACGGGCAGGATCCGCTCGCCGTACAGGGCGTTGAGCACGTCCTGGTCGGGCAGGATAAGCCCCTTGCGGTGCTGTTCGACATAGCTGAATATCTCCTCGGGCGAAATCCCGCGCCGCCCGGCGGCAAGGTCCATCAGCAGGACGCCGGAGTTGAAGTAGTCCTGCTCCGTGCCGAGGCGGAGCTGGTTGACGCTGTTGGCGAGCTCGGCCTTGCCCGTGTGCGCCGCGGCGGCGAAGAGCCTGCCGCGCAGGTCGGTCTCCCAGAGCTCGCGGACGGGGTTTATGACCAGCGTGTCCGGGTCGAGGTAGAGCGCGCGGCCGTATTTTCCCGGCAGCAGCTCGGGCGCGAGCAGGCGGTAGTACATCTCCTTGGGATACTGCTTCGTGACCGGCGCGGCGGCGAAGAGCGCGTCCTCCACGAGCAGCGGCAAAAAGCTCCAGCCATACGACGAGCACCGGCGGGCCGTGCCCTCGAGCGCGGCGTCGGGTATGCCGCTGTGGAGCAATATGAGCTCGAAGCGCTCGCCGGGGTTGTTTACGGCCAGCGAGGTCAGCAGCACCTGCAGCTGAGGGAGGTAGTTTTCGTCTAGGGTTGTCAAAAGCGTGATGGTATCCATGCCGTCAGCCCTTTCTGACCGGGTTTGGTTACTGCCAAGTATAGCGCCGCGGGCGGAAAAGGTCAAGGGCCGCGCCGGCCATGGATACGCCCGCGTTCGCGCTGCTCTCCCGGCGGGCTTTAGCGCGGACAGCTTAACGGGGCATCCCGGCCGGGATGCCCCGATTTGTCTTTCAGGAGTTATCCTGTAAAAACTTATTCACCGCGTCAATGAACAGATCGCCGTAGCTCTCCAGCTTTTTCTCGCCGACGCCGGGGACTTCCAGAAACTCGCGGCGCGTAGTGGGCGCGCGCTCGGCCATGGCCTGCAGCGCTGCGTTGGAGAAGATGACGTAGGCCGGCACGTTGGCCTGCTTGGCGGCTCGGGCGCGCACGCGCCGCAGCGCGTCATAGAGGGCCTCGGAGTCGTAGCTGGGCTTATGCGCCGGCGCGGCTGGCTCCAGAGCCTCCGCGGCCGCCCTTGCGCCGCCGCGGCGGGCCCTGGCCGGCTTTGCCGCGCGCTCGAAGCTTATAACCCGCTCGCCGCCAAAGAGCACCTCGGCCGCCTTCTGCGTGCAGTAGAGCGCCTTGAACTCGTTGTAGGCCAGGTAGCCGCGGTCGACGAGCCTGTCGATATAGCCTTCCAGCTTCGAGCGGCTGACGCCCTCCATGAGTGCGAAGGTGCTGAGCGTCTGCAATCGGCTCTCCATAACCTTCTCCGTCATCTCTCCGCGCAGGACATCTGTTATCAGCCGCCGGCCCACGCTGTAGTGGAGCCGGGCCTTCACGCGCTCGACGCAGGAGAGTATCATTTGCGCCTGAGTAGTTATGTCAACCTCAACCGAGTTCAGGCAGTTGGAGCAGCCCCCGCAGCGCACAGGATGCTCCTGGCCGAAGTAGCCGAGGATATAGCCGCGCAGGCAGAGGTCGGTCTTGCAGTAGCCTATCATCGCGCCAAGTCGCCGGATGTCGGCCTGAGCGTCCGTGCTCTCGCTGTGCTCGATGAGATATCGCGCGGTGGCCGCGTCGCGGCCGGAGTAGAGCAGGATGCAGTCGGCGCGCTCGCCGTCGCGCCCGGCGCGGCCGGCCTCCTGGTAATAGGCGTCGAGGCTCTTTGGCATGTTATAATGTATGACCCAGCCCACGTTGGACTTGTCGATGCCCATGCCGAAGGCGTTGGTGGCCACCATTATCTCCGCGTCGTCGTACTGGAAGGCCTCCTGCGCCGAGGCGCGCTCGTTGTCTGACAGCCCGGCGTGATAGCGCACGGCGATGATGCCCCGCGCGCGCAGCAGCTCGCAGACCTCCTCAACCGCCGCGCGCGTGGCGCAGTAAACGATGCCGCTGCGCCCGCGCCGCTCGTCAATGAGCCTCAGCAGCTCGGCGTCCTTATTCTTTGCCGTGCGCACCTCAAAGTAGAGGTTGGGCCGGTCGAAGCCCGTTACGAGCACCTCGGGCCCGCTGAGCCCCAGCAGGCGCACGATGTCCTCGCGCACGCGCTCGGTGGCCGTGGCCGTGAAGGCGGCGACGGCGGGGCGGCGGCGCATGGAGGCTATGGCGGGCGCAATACGCAGATAGCTGGGGCGGAAGTCCTGCCCCCACTGGCTCACGCAGTGCGCCTCGTCCACCGCCACCAGCGGCACCTCAATGTCGGCCAGCGCGGCGCGGAAGCCGTCCAGCTCCAGCCGCTCGGGCGCTATGTAGAGGAGCTTATACTCCCCCGCGCGCAGGCCGCGCAGCGTGGCGGCGTACTGCGCTTCGCTGAGGGTGCTGTTGATGAAGGCCGCGCCCACGCCGTTCTCGCGCAGGGCGGCGACCTGGTCGGTCATGAGCGAAATCAGCGGCGAGACGACGAGCGTCACCCCCGGCAGCAGCAGCGCCGGCACCTGGTAGCAGAGGCTCTTGCCGCCGCCCGTGGGCATAATGCCCAGGCAGTCGCGGCCGGAGAGAACAGCGTCAATTAGCTTCTCCTGCCCGGGGCGGAACTCCTTAAAGCCGAAATAACGGCTGAGCGTATCGTGTATTTTCCTCTCTGTCTCCGCCGTCACGTTCTCTCTCCTTTGCTTTTATTCCTCCGCGTCCATGGCGGCGCGGAGCTTTTCTATGGCCCGCTTCTCTATGCGGCTCACATAGCTGCGCGAGATGCCGAGCCTGGCCGCGCACTCGCGCTGCGTGAGCGGCGCGGCGCCGTCGAGGCCGTAGCGCGCTCGGATTATTTCCGCCTCGCGCCCGTCGAGCTCGCTCGCGACGCACTCGCGCACGCGCCGCGCAGCCTCGGCCATACTCACGCGCTCGGCGAGGTCGTCCTCCACCGCCAGCACGTCCATGAGCGAGAGGCTGTTGCCCTCGCTGTCCGTATCGAGCGCCTCGGACAGCGAGACGTCGCCGCCGCATTTGCGCATGGAGCGGAAGTACATGAGTATCTCGTTTTCCGCGCAGCGCGCCGCGTAGGTCGCGAGGCGCACGCCCCTGTCCGGGCGGTAGGTGTTGACGCCCTTGATGAGCCCGATGGTGCCGATGGAGATGAGATCCTCCGTGTCGGCCCCGACCGTGTAGTACTTCTTGACCACGTGCGCCACCAGGCGCAGGTTGTGCTCTATGAGCGAGTTGCGCGCCTCCAGGTCCCCGGCCAGCGCGCGCTCGACAAGGGCCCTCTCCTCCTCCGCGCTCAGGGCGCGCGGGAAGCTGCCGACCGGCCCGGCCAGGCGCAGCATCAGCAGCGAGGCCCCGAGCAGGGCAAAAATTGCTGTCAATTCCGGCACCACCTATTATGAGATGGTGCCAGTATATTCGGCCACGGCGTGTACACTTTCCTTGACAAATGGCGGAGCCGAACTTAAAATTAGGCTCAGGAGTTGATAAACTTGTCAGAGCACACCCACACCCTGCCCGACGGCAGCACAGTTACACACAGCCATTCACACACGCAGACCAAGGCCGTGCTCAACCGGCTCAGCCGCGCGATAGGCCACCTGGAGAGCGTCAGGCGCATGGTAGAGAGCGGCCGCGACTGCACCGAGGTGCTCGTACAGCTCGCCGCCGTGCGCAGCGCGCTCAACAACACCGCCAAGGTGATACTGAAGGACCACATCGAGCACTGCCTCGCCGACGCGGCCGAGCGCGGCGACAGGGAGCCGCTGGAGCAGCTGGAGGCGGCGATAGAGCGCTTCATGACCTGAGCGCCCGGGCTATATCACCATGGCCCCGTCGGCGCCGATTATCTGGCCGGTCACGTAGCCGGCCTCCTCGCTCGCGAGGAAGCGTATCACCCGCGCTATGTCCTCTGGCCTGCCGAGGCGGCCGAGATAGATGCCCTCGACCATGGCGGCCTTCTCCTCGGCGCTGAAGCAGTCTAGCATGTCGGTGTCCACCGCGCCGGGGGCGACGCCGTTTACGCGGATACCGCTGGGCCCCAGCTCCTTGGCGAGGCCCTTGACAAAGGCTATGAGCGCGCCCTTTGTGGCGCTGTAGGCCGTCTCGCAGCTGCCGCCGCAGACGCCGAGTACGCTGGAGACGCAGATGATGCCGCCCGCCTTCTCGCGCACCATGTGCGGTATGGCCGCGCGGCAGCAGTTGAAGGCGCCGCCGAGGTTGACGGAGACTATGCGCCGCCACTCCTCGTCGGTCATGTCGCTCAAAAGCCCGCTCCAGGCGATGCCGGCGTTGCTCACCAGCAGGTCTACGCCGCCCACGCGCTCGAACATATCGCGCACCTGGGCGCTGTCGGCGACGTCGCAGCGTATGGCCTCGCTGCCGAGCTCGGCGGCTAGGGCCTCGGCCTTTTCGCGGGAATTGAGATAGTTTACCGTCACGCGCCAGCCGTCCTCGGCCAGCGCCCGGGCCGCCGCCGCGCCGATGCCGCGCGAGGAACCCGTCACAAGAGCTTTTTTCATTTTCCAACCCCTCAGTCTGGTTTCCCACTGATTTTATACCAGAGCGGGCGGATTGTAAAGTGCGGAGGTCATTATGGAGCTTAAAACCATCGCCCATGTGAAGAGCGATTTCGCCGCCAAGTTCGGCATCCCGCGCCAGAGCGGCGTGGTTCCCGAGCTCGTGAGCTACGTGGTCTTCGAGCCGGAGTACGCGAATCCCGACTGCCTGCGCGGGATAGAGGGCTACGACTACATCTGGCTCATCTGGGGCTTTTCGGGCAATAAGCACGGCGGCTGGTCGCCCACCGTGCGCCCGCCCCGCCTGGGCGGCAACGAGCGGCGCGGCGTCTTCGCCACGCGCTCGCCCTACCGCCCCAACCCGCTCGGCCTCTCAAGCGTGAGGCTCGACGCCGTGCTCTCCACGCCGCGCGGCCCCGTGCTGCGCATCCTTGGCGCGGACATGATGGACGGCACACCGGTCTATGACATAAAGCCCTACATCGGCCCCGACGTACACGACGGGGCGCGCACGGGCTTCGCCTCAGAGCGCTGGGAGCGGCGCGTGGAGGTGCTCTTCCCCGCGCAGCTGCTCTCCAAACTGCCGGAGGACAGGCGCGCCGCCGCCCTGGGCGTACTGGAGCAGGACCCGCGCCCGGCCTATCAGCACGACGAGGCGCGCGTCTACGGCCTGGAGTTCGCTGGCTTTGACATACGCTTCACTGTCGCCGACGGCGTGCTCACCGTTGTTGACGTAGTAAAAGGAGACTGAAAATGTACGACGAGCTGACCAAGGAAGATATAAAGAAGATGCGCGAGGAGCTCGACTACCGCACTCGGGAGCTACGGCCCAGGCTCATTGAAGACGTCAAGGTCGCGCGCGCCTTCGGCGACCTCAGCGAGAACTTCGAGTACAAGGCCGCCAAGCGCGAGAAGAACCGCAACGACTCGCGCGTGCGCTACCTCGAGCGCATGATAAAGACCGCGAGGGTCATCTCCGACGAGAGCGCCGAGGGCGTCGCCGGGCTCTACGACCACGTCACAATCCGCGCCGAGGACGACGGCAGCGAGCGCGTCATAACCCTTGTCACCACCCTGCGGCAGAACGCTCCCGAGGGGCTCATCAGCAAGGAGTCGCCCGTCGGCAAGGCCGTGCTCGGACGCAGCGCCGGCGAGCGCGTCTTCGTCCGGCTCGGCGAGGACGAGGGCTACTGGCTCGACATTCTCAAGATAGAAAAAGGCTCCGACGACGGCTCCATACCAATACGCGGCTATTGAGCGCCCCTTGCCTGCGGCGCTCCGGCGTGATATACTTGCAGTGGAAAGGAGATGCAGCAATGGAACGCGACGACATCCACGTTTCCGCCCGCCCGGAATATGAGATCCCCCGCTCCTTGGGCGCCTTCGATTTCAATAACGACGGCAGGACCTCGCTCAGCGAGGAGGTCTTCGCCCAGGAAATGACGCGCCGCTCGTTCTCGGCCCCCGTCTATCCCCGCTCGGACGGCGGCTTCTTATTATCGTTTATGACGCCTCTGTACGCGATCTGCCTTGTCCCAATCGCGCTCGTCATCCCCTTTACCTATGAGAACGCCAAAAAGCCCTGGCGCATTGTCGGCGGTATCCTGACCATGGCCGCCTCTGTGGGGCTCATGTACCTCATTTACCGCCTCAACCTCACGCCGGAGGGAGAGGTGGTGCTCGAGTTCTATGACAAGGTGGGCATCTTCATCGCCCTCCTGCTCTCCTTCGACAGCCTCACCTGGTTCGGCACCCTGCTGCCCGAGGACGTGCGCGCGGAAAAGGTCATCTACTTCCTGGAGTTCCTCGCCGGGGCCACGGTGACATACGCCGTCTGGGTACTGCTGCCGCTCTTCGTATAGCCTGCGCGTATGGAAAGGTATACGCCGCAGGTATTTGTGTTTTCCGCGGCGCGGGTATATAATCTAAGCATCTGATCCTACGGAGGTACGGCATGATTTACAGAGACTTTCAGGGCCTGAAGCTCAGCGGCCTGGGCATGGGCTGCATGCGCCTGCCCGTCATCGGCGGCGACGACGGCCGGGTGGATTTCGACGAGGCGGAGAGGATAATCGACTACGCCTACAGCCACGGCGTCAACTACTTCGACACCGCCTACGGCTACCACAACGGCAACAGCGAGATCGCCGTGCGCAGGGCGCTCTCCAAGTACCCGCGCGAGAGCTACTATCTCGCCGACAAGTTCCCCGGCTACGACCTCGACAACATGCCCAGGGTACGCGAGATATTTGAAGAGCAGCTGCGCCGCTGCGGCACCGACTACTTTGACTTCTACCTCTTCCACAACGTCTGCGAGCTCAACGTAGAGCAGTACCTCGACCCGCAGTACGGCATCCTCGAATACCTACTCGAGCAGAAGCGCGCCGGCCGCATCCGTCACCTGGGCTTTTCCAGCCACGCGAGCATGCCGGCCTTCAGGCGCTTCCTCGACGCCTGCGGCGAGCACATGGAGTTCTGCCAGCTGCAGCTCAACTACGTCGACTGGAGCTTCCAGCAGGCGGAGGAGCGCGCGGCGCTGCTAAACTCCCTGAACATCCCCGTCTGGGTGATGGAGCCGGTGCGCGGCGGCCGCCTCGCCAGCCTGCCCGAGAGCGCGGCCGAGGCCCTCAGGGCCCTGCGGCCCGAGGAGAGCGTCGTAGGCTGGGCCTTCCGCTTCCTTCAGAGCGTGAAGGGCGTGACCGTGGTCCTCTCCGGCATGAGCAGCATGGAGCAGGTCATGGACAACGTCAGGATTTGGAGCGAGGACAAGCCGCTCAGCGAGGACGAGTTCAAGGCCATTACCGGGATTGGCAGCTCGCTCTTCGCCTCCGGCGCCCTGCCCTGCACCCGCTGCCGCTACTGCCTGAGCCATTGCCCCATGGGCCTCAACATCCCGCACCTCATTGCTCTCTACAACGAGCACGTCTTCACCGGCGGCGGCTTCATCGCGCCCATGGCGCTCGACGCCCTGCCCGCCGACAAGCTGCCCAGCGCCTGTATCGCCTGCCACAGCTGCACGGCCGTATGTCCCCCGCAGCTGCCCACCCCCGAGACATTCTAGTAATTCTCCGGTATGCTCGGGCTCAGCAAGTAAGCTTACAAAGCGAACGCCCGCCTCACGAGGCGGGCGTTATTTTTATTCCGGGAGCTTGGTCACATCCACCCACTCGAGGGCGTTGGAGTATTTCCAGAGCTCCTCGAGGTTGAGCTCTATCGCGCTCGAGCCGCTGCCGACGGCGGGAAAGACGGTCTCAAAGCGCTTGAGGCTCTCGTCTAGGTAGACGTCGACGCCCTCGTTTATCCCGAAGGGGCAGACGCCGCCCACTGGGTGGCCGATAAGCTCGAGCACCTCGTCGGCGGTGAGCATCTTGGCCTTGTAGTGGAATTTGTCCTTGAACTTGTGGTTGTCAATGCGCGCGTCGCCGGCGGCAAGGATGAGGATGGCGCCGCCGTCGGGGCGCTTGAAGCTGAGGGTCTTGGCTATGCGCGCGCCCTCCACGCCGAGGGCCTTTGCGGCCAGGTCGACCGTGGCCGAGGAGACGTCAAACTCGATCACGCGGTCCTCCATGCCGAACTGGCGGAAGTACGCGCGGCCTTTTTCTATGGACATGAGTAAATCACCTGCTCAAACATATTTTGCACAGGCATTATAATACAGTCCGTCCGCTTTTTCAAGCTTCTTCGAGCATAAAGCCCGCGCCGCCGTCCTTGTCCATGCTTATTATGCAGCCCTCTCCCCCGCCGTACTCGATACCGTAGGCGATAAATCCGCTCCCTGGAACGGTGACGCCGAGGCTCTCGCCGGCTTTGAGGCGGCTGACATAGTATAGCGGCCGCGACTCGGCCCAGCCGCCCTCTCCGTCAGAGACCAGCTCGCTGAGCAGGAGGCCTGTGACCGGCTCCTTCGCCTTGAGGGCAAAGGAGCTCCCGCCGCCCAGATAGGCCCGCAGCGTCGCGCCCTCGGCGCTCTGGGATATGCTCAGCGCCCCCTCGCCGCCCTGCGGCCCGCCCTCGGGCAGGTACTCGGGCTTTATGAGCCCCTCGAGCTCGGCGTAGGGTATGACGAAGGACACGCTGCCCACGGCGTAGGGCGCTATCTCCTCCGGCGGGGCGAAGATCACGAGCCCGTCTTCGGAGAGATACCACTCGCCGCTCTCGAGCGCACCCGCGGCGAAATCCTCGAGGCCGTAGAAGGCCCCGGCGTTGGGGTTCTCCGCCGCGGAGGCGAGTATGTAGCCGCGCACCTTGCCCGTGAGCGCAGGGTAGTCTTCGGCAATGGCGGAGGCTGCGAGCCTCCCTCCGGTTTTCAGGTCGAAGGTAATACCGAAGCCGGAGTTGTTGGGATGCGGCGCGCCCAGGGAGCGGCTGTCCGTCACACAGACGCTCAGCACGCGCCCGCCGCAGCGCATGAGCTCGACGGAGCGGTCAAAGCCGTAGCCCTGGCGGCTCCAGCCGCTCCGGCCGGCCTCGTCCAGCGCTTCGTAGGCCGCTCCCGCGGCCTCGGTTACCGGGGCAAGCGCGTCTTCAGAGGGCGTCAGCAGCCCGTTGAGCTCCTCCGTAAGCGCCTGTCCGGCGGAGGAGCCCTCAATATCGACGTCCAGCTGGGGAAAGCTGTAGTAGTATAGGTCGGCCTCGCCGTACTTCACGCCCCTTGTGAGCACCTCAAAGCGCACTTCCGTGCGCGGTATCTCCGGCTCCGGGGACGCGGAGGGCGCGCCGGTTCCAGCCGTGGAGACAGGCGTCGAACTAACGCCGCATCCGGCCAGGGCTGCGATAACAAGCGCCGCTGCGAGCGCCAATAGCTTCTTCATATCATGCCTCCTAAAAGAAGTACCGTCCCCATATCTTAGGGACGGTACTTAGACTTTATTCATCCTCATTTTGTTCCGGCCAGAATTCGCAGTAGCCGTCAGCGTCGAAGGTATAGCTCACGCCGTCTATCTCGCGCGTCGTGCCGGTCAGATAGCTGCCGTCGGCGTTCCGGTAGCGCCAGCCGGTGTCGTCGGCGGTGAACCCGGCGCAGCTGACCCCGTTCCACATGTAGATGTTGAGGCTGAGCGCCTGGCGCGTCTCGTTGTCCTGGAAGTGCCACCACTCGCTGGTGAGGCCGCCGAAGCCCGCGCCCTTCATGATGGAGTCGAGTATGACCGCCTCCTGATTGTTGCGCGCGAGGATGGAATAGATGCTCAGGTCGTGCATCTCGGTCTGCATCTCCAGCTCCTCGCCGGTTTCCGCGTCCTCTATGGTGAGGTCGAGGGCTATGCCCATGTTGTGCATGGAGCCGTTCTGCGCGAGGAAGTTTGGCAGGCCGTAGTTGCCCTCCTCCCAGAGGCGGCGGTAGGTCAGCACCTCGCCCTCGGCCAGCTCGGGCAGCTCCTCGGGCACCTCGCCGTGTATGTCGAGCTCGGGGACGGGCTCGTCTATGAGCAGCGCGGCCTTGTCGAAGATGTCGCGCGTCGCGGCGTTTGGCCGGTAGGAGTCGTAGATTTTGAGCCGGTAGCCCTGTGCGAGGGCGGCGTTCGCGGCCTCGTAGAGCTTGCCGCAGCAGGGGTAGAGATATGGCGCGAGGAACTGCCCGTCCGCGAGCTGCACATTCTCGTAGCCGTAGACCACCTCTCCGGTGACCTCTGGTATCTCGTAGCCGTGGACGGCGTACTTGCTCGCGTAGCTGTTCGTGATGTCGAAGCTCAAAAGCTCGCCGAGGTACTCGGGCAGGTTTATCATGCAGTAGTTGCTGTCTATATAGCCGTACTGCCCCCGATAGCGCACGCGGAAGAAGCCGTTTTCCTCGCCCAGGATGCAGAGCGACGTGGCGGCGGGGATATCCGTCAGGCGCTCCGACCCGGCGTCGGGTTCGGAGTAAAAGGCCATCTTGGCGAGCGGCCAGACGGTGCAGTAGAGCGGCGAGCGCTCGGTTGTCTCAGTGAGCTCGTTGCTCTCCGAGACGTAGACGCCCTCGTCGTCGCCCTCGTCCGCGCCCACGACGCGGAAGCTGTATGTGCGGCAGCTCGCGAGCGTGCCTGTCTCGAACTCGAGCTCGTCCGTGCACTCAACGCGGCCCATGGTCTCCCACTCGCCCCCGTCGAGCCGCTGCACGAGGTAGTAGTCGCCCTTGGCCTCCGTCCAGCGCAGGACGTAGTCGTTCGTCTTCGCAGCCTCAATGGCAAGCTCGCTGGTGTCGGAGAGCAGGGCCTCGCGCTCGAGGGTATATTCCTCCCCTGCCGGGCCGGTTATCTCATAGCCCGGGCCGCTTATGACGACGCGCAGGACAAAGGCGTAGGGGCTCTCGTAGTCCGGTATGGGCAGCTCGCCCTCGCCGCCGAAGGAGACGGTGATGCCGCCGTCGGAGGAGGCGAGCGTCCGCTCGTTCCCGTCCGCGCCGAGCAGGCGCAGCTCGCAGCCGCGCCCCACCAGGGGCTCCGCGTTCACCGTCAGGGTCTTGGCGTGCTCGTCGGTCAGCCACTCCGCCCGCGGCGGGTCTGGGCTCCTGAGCGGCACCGTGACCGTCAGCGGCTCGCCCTCGCGCAGCTGCTCGCGGCCAAACAGGCTCCAGCTGCCCAGCGGGGTGACGGTGAAGCTGTGCGCGCCCTCGTCAAGTCCGGAGATTGTGGTGGAATTCGTGTCCAGCACCGCGGCGTCCTCCACGCTTTCATCGTCGAGCGTGAGCTTATAGCGCGCGGCGTTCTCGCCCTCGGGCCACTCCACGCGGTATTCCCCGCCGCCCAGGTCGAAAAACACAAGCGAGGCCCCCTCCGGCATGGAGGA
The DNA here is from genome assembly GCA_944385805.1 of uncultured Oscillospiraceae bacterium. Lineage (GTDB taxonomy): Bacteria > Bacillota > Clostridia > Oscillospirales > Oscillospiraceae > Scatomorpha. The sequence goes on along the minus strand of CALWYR010000153.1, from coordinate 6,840 downwards.
GGCCGCGTTTACATACGGCAGCACAAGGAGGAGAAAAGCAGCAATCAGCAGCAGCGGCAGCGCCGCCAGAACGCATATCAGCGTGATCTTGGCCTTTTTTCCCATCATGTGCCTCCTGTTGGCGTTCAGTTCAGCTTACTCGACGTAGTTTACGGTCTCCTCGCCGTTCGGGTCGCGATAGGTGTAGACGGTGAAGCCGTCGTAGTAGAGGTTGCCGTCCTCGCCCTCGCCCAGGCAGCTGGGCGCGTAGTCGCTGCTCTCAGGCTCGCCGATAGCGGCGATGAGGTCGGCAAGGGGCGCGCCCTCAAAGGTCTTGGCGGTTTCGAGCAGGCTCTCTGCGGGCTCGCTGGCTTCGGCCGCGGGCTCAGTTGCGGCCGGTTCGGTCGCGGCGGGTTCGGTCGCGGCGGGCTCGGTCGCGGCCGGCGTGGGGTCGGCGGCGGGCTCGCCGCAGGCGGCAAGGGAGAGCGCCAGGGCGGCGCAGAGCAGCATAATAAGGGCTTTTTTCATTCTTTATCCTTCTCCTGATTCTATGTTTATGCGGGCGCAGGCCATTTCCCCGCCCGAGTACCAGCAGAGCTCGTAGTCCCCGCCGCCCTCGCCGGGCAGCATGGCCGTAAAGCCGTCGGGAGCGAGCAGCGCCGCGTACCACGCGCCATTATAACCTATATAGACGGGAGAATCAACGTCTATCTCGCCGGAAATTGCGCCCGTGACGCTGTGATATCCCTCCGATACGCCCTCGAACTCCAGCTTGGCCGCGCCGCTCATGGCTCCGGCGTCGTCCACCTCGCGCTCCGGCGCGGGGAAGAGCGCGGGCTGCTCATAGATCCAGGAGAGGTTGCGCTCGACTATCTCTATGACGACGCAGTCCGCGGAAAGTTCCTCCGCCATAGTCAAATCATAGGCCGCCTGCCGCGAAAAGCGCGCGGAGGCAAAGCCCTCGGCCATGAAGGGATACAGCAGCTCGCCGAAGGAGTCGCGGAACATGAGCAGCGTTCCCTCCCCCGCTCCGGCCGTGTCAATGGTTATCGAGTCCGGGCGGACTCCCTCGCCCTGAGTAAAGTTGAGGCCCACGGGCACGTCGTCCGTCTCCGGGTCGGCGGCGGCGGGATAGAGCATCTCAAAGAGGTCGCCGCTGTGGCTTCGCGTCTCAAACTCATAGCCCGCGGCATAGCCGCCCTCGAGGCCCAGCGCGGCGTAGATGGCGTCCGCGGCCAGGGCCGCGCCGCGGCTCGTCCAGTGCGAGTCGTGCTCGAAGTACAGCACCTCGTCATCGGCGGCGAAGAGCTCAAATAGGTTTACATAATTAACACCCTGCCGCTCCAGCTCCGCGGCCAGCCGACCGGCGTCCGAGCTCTCGCCCGAGCGGGGATAGCCGGGCATGTGCCCGGGATACAGCGAGCTCTTGTTTGGCGCGACGGTGAAGACAAAGTCCGCGCCCAGGCCCTCGGCGTACTCGCTCATGAGCGCGAGGTTATAGCCCGCGGCGAAAAGCTCCCGCTCCGTCATCGGCTCCGTGCCCGTATAGTCCGCGAGCTCGTCGGCGTAGTAGAGCCAGCCATCCGAGCCGAGTATGACTCCGTCCTCCGCGCTCTCGCCGAACAGGGCCTCGACCCGCGCCCAGAGGGTTATAAGCTCCTGCCGGAAGGCGAAGGCTTCGTTTACATAATCCGAGGTGTCGCTGAGCACCTCCGTATTGAAGCCCCCATCGCGGTCCGTGATGGAGGGCCTGGCCGGCGCGGCCTCGTTGGCGCGCGCCTCGCTGGGTCCGAGCACTAGCATGCCCAGGCCCGGGAGCAGGCAGAGCAGCAGCAATATTGCGGTGAAAACTGTGGCAGTGCGCTTCATGTCTTTACGCTCCGTAGTAGTAATTCCAGCCGGCGGCGTACCAGCGGTTCATGGCGAACATATCCTTGCCGTACTCGCCGTCGCGGCGGTAGGCCATCTCCGTCTCGCAGTCGTAGGTGAGGCGCTCGCCCTCGGCGTTGACTATCGTGACCCAGCCGTGGGGCTCGTAGTCCCAGCCCATGGTGCCGGAGACGGCCACGGCGTCGTAGCCCAGGCCGCGGGCGAGGGCCCAGAAGGCGGCGGCGTAGTTGTAGCAGTTGCCGCGGCCCGTGGAGAACATGGTGTAGGCCTCCTCGACCTCCCAGCCCGTCTCGCCCACGCTGTAATAGCTGCGGCGCAGGTATTCAAAGCTGTCGCGGGCGTACTCATAGGCCGCGCGCAGCATCTCGTCGCGAGTCTCGGATTCGGCGCATATCGGCGCGAGTACCTCCGCAACCAGGGCGTCGAGCTCTGTATTCCCGCTCGAATAGCGCCCGTCCGGGCCCAGGGCGATGCCGTCCACAGTCTCGTCGAAGACGAATTCGCCGTCTTCGTTTACATAATATAGATAGCCCGCAATGTTGACGAAGCCGGGCTCGAATTCCTCGCCCGTACAGCTGCCGTCGGGGCCGAAGTACATGCCGCCGATCTCGCTGTCGGTGACGAAGAGGCCGTCCTCGTCCACGTAGTAGAAGGCCCCGTCGATTATCACCGGCCCGGGCGCGTAGCTCGCCGCGCCCTCTTCCCCTGCGCAGGCGGCGAGGGCCGCGGCCCCCGGCGTGTCAGCCGCGAGGTCGGGCGCGGGCGCGCTCTCCGGCGCGGGATAGCTGAAGCCGCCCAGCCCGGTTATGAGCCGCGCCGCCTCGAGGCGCGTGAGCGGCTCGTCGCCGTATATGGCGTCCAGCGTGTCCGGCGAGAAGGCCCCGGTCAGCGCCGCGGCCAGCTCCGAGGCCGTCACGCTCTCCATCGAGCTCAGCCCCGGCGCCGAGAAAGCCCCGTCAAAGAGCGCCTCGACGCCCGCGGAGAGCTCCGCGCCGCTCACGCGCTCGTCCGGCAGCAGCCGGCCCAGCCCGTCGCGCTCCAGCCAGGGCTCGAGCTCCGTCGCGGTGACGGGCGCAATCAGCGCCGTGTAGCTCGCGTCGCGCTCGGCGGGCAGGGATGGATCCGCCTCGTTGCCCTCGGCGTCCAGCCAGCACAGGAAGCGCTCCCCCTCCCCCGGCTGCACGGCGGGCAGCTGCGGCGTCTCGCCCGGCCTGAGCTCGCAGACGCTCAGCTCGCCGGCCACGGTAAAGCGCAGCGTCACACGGCTGAAAGCCCCCGCCCTGGCTGCCACCGTGAGCGCGAGGCAGACGGCCGCGGCGGCGAGAAAAAATCCCTGAAGCAGTTTCTTTTTCCTCATTTCCGTCCCCCCGCTCAGAACTGGAAGTAGATAAAGGGCGCGAAGCCGCCGCTTGCCAGCGCCGCCGCGCAGAGCACGAAGAGCGGCAGGCAGGCCGCGTAGCAGAGCGCCTCGACCGCCGGGCGTCCGCCCAGACGTTCCTTGAGCCGCGGCAGTATGGGCGCGGAGGCGAGGCAGCCGAACGCGAGGGCGAAGGCCGTCCAGCCGCCCAGGGCCTCGCGCAGCAGCACGCCGCCCGCGTGAGTGAAGTCCCAGCCCGTGAACATCGCGCCAATCATGGCGAAGCCGGCCCCCACGCTCTCGGCGCGGAACATGGTAAAGCCTACGCAGACGGCCAGCAGCGTGTATACGCGCGAGAGCGCGCGTCCGGCGGCGGCGGTGCGCCAGCGCTTTACGTCCAGCACCCTGAGGCTCTCAAGCGCGCTCAGCAGGCCGTGCCAGGCGCCCCAGAGCACAAAGGTCATGTTCGCCCCGTGCCAGAGGCCGCAGAGGACAAAGACCAGTGCCTTGTTTGCCGCGGTGCGCCACTTTCCCCGGCGCGAGCCGCCGAGGGGGATGTAGAGGTAGTCGCGGAACCAGCTCGAGAGCGAGATGTGCCAGCGCCGCCAGAAGTCCGTGATGCTCACGGCGGCGTAGGGGTGGTCAAAGTTCTCAGCGCATTTAAAGCCCAGCGCGCGGCCCAGCCCGCAGGCCATGTCGCTGTAGCCGGAGAAGTCGAAGTAGAGCTGCAGGGTGTACGCGATCGCGCCCAGCCAGGCCACGCGCGCGTCGAGCGCCGCGCCGGCGGCAAAGGCCGCGTCCGCGGCCGAGGCCGCAGCGCCGGAGAGTATCAGCTTCTTGGCCAGGCCGAGCACGAAGCGCCTGAGCCCCTCCGCCATATCCAGCCCGCTGCGGCTGCGCTCGCTGAGCCGCGAGGAGAAGTCAGCGAAGCGCGTCAGCGGGCCGCTCATGACCTCGGGCAGGAAGGAGATGTAAAAGAGCGCGGCGAAAAAGCTCCTCGTGCCGCTCTCGGGGCTCCTGTGCGCGTCGGCGACGTAGCTGATGCCCTTGAATGTAAAAAAACTCACGCCCGCCGGGGCGAGGATAGCCGGAAGGTTTACATTCAGCCCCGCGAGGGCGAGCCCCTCGCCGAAGAAGCCCAGGTACTTCGTCGCCGCCAGCAGTGCAAGGTTCAGCACGGCCGCCGCTGGCACAGCCCAGCGCGCGCCGCGCATGGCGGCGAGGCCCAGCAGCCAGTTGACCAGCGCGGAGGCAAGGAGCAGCGCCAGCGCCCAGAGCTCGCCGAAGGCGTAGAAGATGAGCCCCGCCGCGCACAGCAGGACGTTCTTCGCCCTCACGGGCCGCACCACGGCCTCCAGTATCAGCAATATCGGCAGAAAAAAGAAGAGGAATATGGGACTGTCAAAGCTCATTCGTACTGCTCTCCGTAAATATAATTCCAGGAATAGGCGGCGTCGGGGTACAGCTCATATAGGTTCGTATCCGTGCGGCCGCGCTCGTAGTGATAGGCCATCTCCAGCTCCACGTCGTATATGACGCGCGTGCCCTCGGCGTCGTACATTATCACCCAGCCGTGGGGCGAGCGGTCCCAGCCCACTGTGCCGGCGACGGCGCAGGCGTCGTAGCCCAGCCCTCGCGCGAGGGCCCAGAAGGCGGCGGCGTAGTTGTAGCAGTTGCCGCGCCCGGTGGAGAGCATGGTCACGGCCTCGCTTGTCTGCCAGCCCTCGTCGCCTACCTCGTAGTAGTTGCGGCGCAGGTACTGGAAGTTGTCGCGCACGTAGAGGTAGGCGGCGCGGAGCATCTCCTCCCGCGTGTAGCAGCTCGCGCATATCGGCGCGAGCGCCTCGGCGACCAGCTCGTCGAGTTCGGCGTCGCCGCTCGTGGCGCGCCCGTCAGGGCCGTATGAGATGCCGCCGGCCTCCTCGTCCATGAGGAAGAGCCCCATGCCGTCGGCTCGGTAGAGCCAGCCGTCTATGTTGTGCAGGCCCTCGCCATAGCGCACTGCCCCGCTGAGGTCAAGGCAGGCCGCCAGGCAGTCCGCGCCCTCGCGCAGCGGGTCGAGGTCGGGCGCGGCGACGCTGTACATGGCGTCAAAGCCCCAGGCTTCGCCATAGCGCGCCGTCATGTAGAGCGGGTAGAGGATATTAGCGGCCTCTATGCGCGTGAGCGGCGCGCCGCCGATTATCCCCTTCAGCTCCCCGGCAGCAAAGAGCCCGTCGAGCGCCGCGGCGAGCTCGCTCGCCGAGACATAGTCGAGGCCCTCCAGCTCCTCCGTGTCCACCTCGGACTCGAACATGGCCCGCACGCCGTCGGCTATCTGCGCTCCGGTCACGAGCGCGTCCGGGTGGGCGAGGCCGTGCCCGTCGAGCGCGAGCCAGGGCTCCATCTCCGCGGCGAGCCGCGGGCCCAGCAGGGCCGTGTAGGCGGCGTCGGCCTCCGCCGGGACGGCGGGATCCGCCTCCTCCCCCGCCGCGTCGAGCCAGCCGAGCAGACGGCTGCCGGCGGGGATGGCCACGTCGGCCAGGTCCGGCGTCCCGCCGGGCTGGACAAAGAGCGTGGTCTCCGTCTCCCCCGCGCTGAAGCTGAGCGTCAGCCGCGTGAAGGCCCCGGTCTGCGCCACGGCCGCGACAAACGAGCACACGGCGGCCGCCACCAGTGCAGCTGTCAGTATGAGCGCGCGCTTCAGCTCCTTTTCCAATGTGCCCGCCTCCCCACTTCACAATCTTGCACTATAATAATATACACGCGGGTAGATTTCAAGAAAATTGTCGAAGACTGTAAAAAAAGCCAGTCTTGGCGCGTGCCGGCTTCTATGGTATAATAGCCTCAAATCCCGAGCTGCACTCGGGCAAGCGCATAGCGCTTTGCGCATTTGCGCACGCAAATGCGATTTGAGGTTATTACACCATAGCCAAAACCGCGCAGCGGTTTTACGGCGGCAAAGCCGCCGTGCGCAAGCTGCCTTGCAGCTTGCTGCTATGGTATAATGTCCTTGAAGAGGTGAGAAAAATGACTCTCAACGCGCTCATAGGTATTCTTATCCCCTTTGCCGGGACGGTCATAGGCGCCGGGACGGTCTTTCTGCTGCGCGGTACGATACGCCCCTGGGTGCAGAAGCTGCTGCTGGGCTTCGCCAGCGGCGTGATGATCGCCGCCAGCGTCTGGTCGCTGCTGATACCGGCCATAGACATGTCGGAGGGCAGGGCAATTCCGGCCTGGCTCCCGGCCGCCGCCGGCTTTATTGCCGGCATAGCCTTCCTGCTGATTCTCGACAGCGTGGTACCGCACCAGCACCTCGACTGCGACAGGCCCGAGGGCTGCCCGTTCAAGCTCGGGCGCAGCGCCATGCTGGTCTTCGCCGTCACGCTGCACAACCTGCCCGAGGGCATGGCCGTGGGCGTGGTCTTCGCCGGAGCCATGCAGGGAGACTCCGGGCTCAGCCTGGCCGGTGCCTTTGCCCTCTCCGCCGGCATCGCGCTGCAAAACCTCCCCGAGGGCGCGGTCATCTCCATGCCCCTCGCCGGCGAGGGCAACCGCCGCGGCAGGAGCTTCGCCCTCGGCGCGCTCTCCGGCGCGGTGGAGCCGCTGGGCGCGCTGCTCACCATAGCCCTCAC